>VFKM01000193.1 GCA_009885545.1 Flavobacteriales bacterium | reverse complement strand
TATTGCGGTGAGAAGGAAAAGTCTGATGAAATAAAATTAATGATTAATAAACTTGAAGAAGATTGTGAATTGGCGTTTAATGAATTAAAAGAAGAATTAGTGAAATTAAGACACAAATGAAATTTTTTCTGGTTAACCTTTGTTGCTATTCCAAGGAAAACTAAAGGCATAAATAATAGGAATATGGCTGTTGTACAACTACTTATTATGCACATCCAAAATTTGAAACTGTGAATAATGCAACTTATTCTAAAAATTGTGTAATGCTTTAAGTGTTTAGTATCAGCAATTTTGTAGTGTCTCAAATGTGAGATATTTATTTATCAAGAAGTGAAAGATTTTAAAAACACAAGCTCTTGATTTAACTTTAAAACAAAATAAGATGAGAACTAAAAAACCATTAATAATACTTTCACTTGCATCTGTTCTATTTTTTATTGGATGTAAAAAAGATGAAACAAATCAAACGAATACAACTCCAATAACTTTGCAAACCACGGTGCAAGCAAATGTATCACTAGGAGGGTCATCAACATTAGCAATTTTAGCGGGATCAGCAATAACAAATACTGGTAATACAGTTATAACGGGAGATATGGGTTTAAGTCCAGGTTCCTCAGTTGGTGGATTTCCTCCAGGAATTTTAAATGGTGTTTTACACATAAATGATAATATAGCAACTCAAGCAAAACTAGATTTAACAGCGGCTTATAATGATGCAGCTGGTAGAACAAGTACTGATATAGTAGCGTTGTCAGGTAACATCGGGGGACTTACTTTAACTCCGGGACTTTACAAATCAACTTCATCATTGGCAATTTCATCTGGAGATTTGACATTTGATGCAATGGGCAATCCAAATGCGGTTTTTATAATTCAAATCGCATCGTCATTAACAATTACATCAGGACGAAAAGTCTTTTTAATTGGAGGAGCACAGGCTAAAAATATTTTTTGGCAAGTTGGTAGCTCAGCAACATTTGGCACAACTTCAGTCTTTAAAGGAACAGTAATGGCGATGCAATCTATCACTTTTAATACAGGAGCAACACTGGATGGTCAAGCACTAGCCAGAACAGGTGCCGTAATAATGAGCGGTAATACAATTGTAATACAATAAAATTAATAATAGAAAAAGTAGTAATAAAGAGTAGTGAGTAGTAGTAGTTTAGGTTAGGTTAAGGGCACATTGTTTCATAGCAATGTGCCTTTTTGTTTAAAGTTATTCTAAAAGCTATTTAAAATCAATAAAATCAATAAACTAAATGTGTGAATCTTGTAACTACTATCATAAATAATACAACAAAATAAAATGGCTAAAGCGCAATCTTTGTTTTATGAAATTAAAAAATTAAAAAAAATGAAAAAGGAGCAACAACAAGAAGAGAAATGGACAGAAACTAAGAATAAACTCAAAAATAAATTTGCCTTGTTATCTGAAAACGATTTAATAAATGATATTGAAAAACAAGATGTTATCATTGGTCGCCTTCAGAAAGTATTAGGAAAATCAAAAGAAGAAATAGAAAAAATTATTTCAGAATTTTAAAATTAGAATCAATTAATATCAACTATAAATTATCAACTAAAAAAAAGAAAAATGAGAAAATTAATTACTTTCAGCGTAACATGCATGATCTTAAGCATCTTGGTTGCTTCATGTGGATCAAGTTTATCCATTACCAAAAGACATTATAATAAGGGATATTATATTTCATCTAATTTCAGAAAACAATCAGTATCAAATCCAAAAGAGGATGAGAAATTAATTCAAATTGCAGAAAATGAAACAACTTATGCAGTTATTGATCATAAAGAAAAATCTGCACAAGTTTCTCAAAACAATGACAATGTGCCAGCTGGTATTATTACTATCGAATCAAATGATAAAAATGAATTTTCAACAGAGTCAACTGAAAATTCATTTGTAACAGGTACAAGTGAGAAAGTGAAAAATATTTTTGCACCTGCGGTGAATATTAAAAATGCAATTTCAAATAAAAAAATGAAAAGTACACCAGCTTCAGATGGTGGTGGTCTTAGTTTATTATGGATTGTAATTATTGTTTTATTGATATTATGGGCACTTGGATTTATTTCAGGAAATTTTGGAGGATTGGTTCACTTACTTCTTGTAATTGCTTTGATATTATTAATACTCTGGTTGTTAAGAATAATTTAAGTTATAATATGTGATAAAAAAGGTGGGATAAAGCTCCTGCCTTTTTTTTAAAAACGTGTAACACAGTATCTACTATGTTATTGACACAAAAAAACGAACATGTTTAATCCAGGAATAAAATAATTCATAAAAGAGAAACCATGATAAAAGCAAAAAAAATAGGTATTTGGATGGATCATTCTACCGCTCATTGTATGAATGCATCAACAGATCTCTTTGAAATTACAAAGATAACTTCTGAAAATTCAAATCGCATGAATGAAAATGCAATGAATCAAGGTGAAAAGCGCATGCATGCAATTGAACAAAATCAACAAGCCAAATATTTCTCAAAGCTAACTGATATTACAAAAGAGTATAATGAAGTTGTTCTTTTTGGACCAACTGATGCAAAAGTTGAATTGTTCAATGAACTAAGAGCAAACCACCACTTTGATACAATTAAAATTGAGTTTAAAAACACAGATAAAATGACTGAAAATCAGCGAATTGCTTTTGTGAAAGATTATTTTATAAAACACTAGATTTTGTGAATTCAAATAATATAGGGATGATTAATTTTAGTTAAGAACAGATGGTTTTTGTTGATTATTATAAAATATTAGGGATTGAAAAAACTGCCTTGCCTAAAGATATCAAAAGTGCTTATCGAAAATTAGCTAGAAAGCATCATCCTGATTTGAATCCGAATGACCCTGAAGCCAAGAAAAATTTTCAGCAAATATCAGAGGCGAATGAAGTATTAAGTGATCCTGAGAAACGCAAGAAGTATGACCAATATGGTAAAGATTGGCAACACGCGGATGAATTTGAAAAGCAAAAAAAATCACAAGGACAAGCAACTGGTTCTAATGGTCAGAGATCTTCTTATGGTCAATCGAGTGAGGATTTTTCAAGCTTTTTTGAATCGATGTTTGGGAATACTCAAAATCAAGGAAGAAGTCAGCAAGCAAGATATAGGGGTGAGGATTTTAATGCAGAATTACAATTAGATTTAATTGATGCTTTTAAAACAAATAAAAAGACATTAACTGTCAACGGTAAAAATATACGCATTACAATACCAGCTGGAATAGAAAATGGTCAAACAATAAAAATTCCAGGTCATGGTGGTTCAGGAATAAATGGTGGACCCAATGGTGATTTATTTATTACGTTTTTAATTTCTAATCATCCAAAGATCAAACGACTGAAGCAAAATCTATATACAGTTGCAGACATTGATTTGTATACAGCTGTATTGGGAGGGGAAATCACGATTGAAACATTAGATGGTAAAGTGAAGTTGAAAGTAAAGCCGGAAACGCAAAATGGAAGTCAAGTAAAACTAAAAGGAAAAGGATTTCCAATTTATAAAAATGAAGGACTTTTTGGCGATTTACTTATCACTTTTAACATAATTATTCCAAAAGATTTAACGGATAAGCAAAAAGAATTATTTACAGAATTGTCGAAATTATAATCACTTAAAAAAAACGATATGCAAACTGAAAATTTAATTGCAATAGATGTCTTTTGTTCTAATCACAACATTGAAATTTCATTTCTAAATTCACTCGAATCAGCAGGGATGATAGAAATCATTGTTTTTGAACAATTGGGTTTTGTAGAGCATCAACAACTTCCTATAATTGAAAAATATATTCGATTGTATTATGAATTGGATATCAACCTTGAAGGAATTGAGGTAATCACTTATTTATTGGAACAAATTAAAGCCAAACAAAATAAGATTGTTGATCTTGAAAACAAACTAAGACTTTACGAAGCTTAAAACTCTAGCTTTAAATTTTATTGGCGTCAAAATTTATTCCTATCATGAAAGCCCATTAGTGTTCCTAGTGGGCTTTTGATTTATAATCTGTGAATATTGTAAGTTTTATTAAAGATAATGTAAGTACTAATCTATGTGAATTCAAGAAATTTGTAGATATATTATTTATTCAATTTCATTAACCATTATACTATTAAAATGTCAGTAACTTTTCACATGCTTCAATTACCAATCGTTTTACTATTCAGTATTCTTGTGTTATCAGGAGGCATATTAGCTGGAACAATAACTTTTCTTTTTCGAAAATTTATTAAGTTAAAAATCTTAAAGTCACATAATATCGTTACAGGTAATTTCTTTTTGGTTATAGGAAGTTTTTACGCACTTTTATTAAGCTTTGTAGTTTTTGTTGTTTGGAATCAGTTGAATGGTACTCAAGAAAATGTTAGTAAAGAAGGAAGTTCTGCCTTGGCATTGTATCGCGACATAAAATTCTATCCTGACACCGTGGATTCAAAAGAACTATTAACTTATTATCTGGATTTTTCAAGTAATGTAATTCATGAAGAATTTCCAAATATGAAGATGATGAAATTAAGTCGAAAAACCCCAGAATCATTGAATAATGTGTTTTATGCATTGGAGCGACTTGATCCCAAAACACCTTTTGAAATTGAGCTAGTTGGACAGATGTTTGATCATTTAAATGATCTCTCAAGTTTTAGAGGTATTCGCACTGCCGCCCTTGATACAGAAATTCCAGCCTTTATGTGGTTGCCAATTCTTTTAGGAGCAATTATTGTCGTAATTAGTGGTTTGTTCTTAGATATTGAACATGTTCGGATTCATATTGGACTGAATTTTTTATTAGGCTCTTTTCTAGGCTTGTTGTTTTTTACAATTATTGCACTTGATCATCCTTATGCTGCAGATGAAGGCATAGAACCAAAATCCTATAAACAGATTTTTGTACTCGAAAAATGGGCTCAAGAGGCTGAAATGGCACATAAATTAACAATCAAACAAATAACAAATAACAAATAACAAATAACAAATTATGATTCCTAACTATTTTTCAAAATTCGTATTGCTATTATTAACATCCGTAATGATTTGTGCTTGTGAATCACATGAGAAAAAGGCGGATGCTTATGTTCGTTCGAAGTATAGCATTAAAGTATCAAAAGGTGAGAATAAACAAATAAAAGAAAAAATCACTCCTATTGCTTATCTTAAAAAGAAGAGCGTAAAACGAATCGCTCCGAATGAATGGCAACAATTCAAAATTGACATGGAGAAGAAAATTAGTGCGAATGACCAGAAAATAAAAAGTATCAAATTAAATTCAACAACAACACAAAAAATGATAAGGCAATTAAACAACTTAGAGGAAGCCAATAATGATTTAAAAATACAATTGGCGATTTTCAATGAGGAGGTAATTGTTAAATGGCAAAACTTTAAAACAGCAATGAACCACAATGTAAAAAAGATTGGAATTGAAGTAGAAGATATTTCAATGAAGTAAATGTTTTTAATAAAATAACTAATAAATTGAATATGAACTGGATTAATGTTAAGGATGAAAAACCGCCTTTAAATGAACCAATCATTTTGGCATATAATTACAATTTTTCAGATCGTTGGAAATTTTGGAAAGATAAAGTTTTTGGGTTTGGCATGTTAACAAAAGTTGTGCAAACTGTAGATGGTACTACCTATTTATTTAAGGATTTCCGTTATAAGTCATCAATAAGTAGTGAGCTAGGTGGTAAAGTTGGATGGGAAGGAGGAATAACACATTGGATGCCAATGATTCAACCGCCTAGTAACTAAATAATATACGCCTATTTAATAGAATTATTTTTAAGGATAATAATCCTTATACAGTAAAATACATATGAGATTATTCTGATTTATTTAATCAGGATAATCTCATTTTTTTTGATCAATATTTTAATTTGTTTTTTCATTTCAACTTTGTTTTTAAATTTTTAATTATCTGTACAAAAGTGTGTTATGTCTTTGCGTCTGGTGCTTATTATTCTATAAACAAGAAAGTGTGAATGATGTAACATATCTCGAGTATTGTGTAACACAATCACTTTTAACTCACTGCAACTTTGCACAGTGATAAAATACTCACAAACTAAATTTAAACAAATGAAAAATAATTTACTTTTTATTATTGCTTCCTTAGTCGCAATACT
>VFKM01000025.1 GCA_009885545.1 Flavobacteriales bacterium | reverse complement strand
GGATAATAATTGTTGTATTCTTAGAAATATTTCTACCTGTTTTTTCAGCTCTCTCCTTAACAACGAAGCTACCAAAACCTCTTAAATATACATTTTGTCCATTAGCTAATGAAGATTTAATAGATGTCATGAACGCCTCTACTGCTTTAAGTGCCTCTACTCTTTCTAATCCCGTTTCTCCGGCGATGTCTGCTACGATGTCTGCTTTTGTCATTTTTTAATTATTTATTATTCAACAATTTGATTTTCAGAGTACAAAAGTACTTCGAGAAAAGATTATATTTTTGCATTATTGAAAAAAAAAACAAAAAATTCCCTTAATGACTGATTTTGACCTATTAATAACGGATTGGTATAGACAAAACAAAAGAGATTTGCCTTGGAGGCATACTAATGACCCATACAAAATATGGTTATCAGAAATAATTATGCAACAAACACGAGTTGAACAAGGCTTATCTTATTATCTCAAATTTATTAATACGTATCCATCAGTTTTTGATTTAGCTAATGCTTCCGAACAAGAAGTTTTAAACTTATGGCAAGGATTAGGATACTATAGTCGTGCTAGGAATTTACATTTCACAGCGAAATTTATAGCTTTTGAAAGAGAAGGGGAATTTCCAACTAATTTTAATGATTTACTTCATTTAAAAGGTATTGGTAATTATTCTGCCGCTGCAATTGCTTCTTTTTGTTTTAAAGAGCCAGTTGCTGTTGTAGATGGCAATGTTTATAGGGTTTTAAGTCGTGTTTTTGACATAGCTATTCCAATTGATTCAACTGAAGGAAAAAAATACTTTTTTGAATTAGCACAGAATTTAATAAATAAGAAAGAACCAGATGTTTTCAATCAAGCAATTATGGAATTTGGAGCGCTTCAGTGCACTCCTTCAAACCCAAATTGTTCTATTTGTCCTCTATCTGTTAAATGCTTAAGTTTTGCAGCTGACACAATCAATCTGCGCCCTGTTAAAACGAAAAAAGTTAAAGTCTCAAAGAGATATTTTCATTTTATGATGTTCAATATTGACGGTAATACATATTTGGAACAACGAAATAGCAAAGATATTTGGCTCAACCTCTATCAATTTCCTTTGATTGAAACAATTGACAACAATGAAACTATCAATTGGGAAAAATATTCAATTTCACCGCCCGTAAAAGTATCTTCTGAAATAAAACACATTTTATCTCACCAAAACATACATGCGAAATTCTATCATTTTTCAAGCGCACCATTAACTGCAGAACCTAATTGGCTAAAAATAAAGTTCGCTGATATTCAAGATTATCCTTTACCAAGGTTAATTGATCGTTATCTTGACAATGATTGAAAATTAAACATACTGAATGCTGATTTTGAAAAACAAACAAAAAGCACTACTTTTAAATAAACTGATATATAGATTCAATGAAATCAAAAATGAAATGGAATAACTGTTCAATTACCCTTATATTTGACGTTAATTATGGCTGGCAGTGTTAATAAAGTTATTCTAATTGGCAATCTTGGAAAAGATCCTGAAGTTCGACATCTGGAAAACGGCGCTATTGTAGCAAATTTCTCAATTGCCACTTCCGAAGTTTATACAGACAAATCAACTGGAGAAAAAAAAGAAACCACAGATTGGCACGATATCGTTGTTTGGCGCGGCCTTGCTGAGGTAGCAGAAAAATACCTTAAAAAAGGCTATAAAGTTTACATCGAAGGAAAAATCAAGAAAAGATCTTGGCAAGACAAAGAAAATATAACGCGTTATACTACTGAAATTATTGCTGATGAATTAACAATACTTTCAAGGCCTGAAAACACTGAAAAAACGCAAGGAAATACCCAAACATACTCTCAAGAAGGCACTCCAACGCCTCCAATTAAAATAGATGAATTAAAAAAAGACGGGACGGATGACCTTCCATTTTGAACATATGACTTCAACAGATCCTTTTATTCTAGAATCATTCCCGAGAACTGTAATAGCTGGTTTCAATCTTTCAAGTACGATCATGAGTTTTATTGTTTTGGGAATTTTATTGTTTTTATCTGCATTAGCTTCAGGGTCAGAAACTGCGTTTTTCTCTTTAAGTCCAAAAGAAAAAGACCAATTAAAAAATGATGACAGTAAGTCCTCAAAAATTGTTTTAAAACTTCTTGAAAACCCAAAAGAATTGCTTGCCACTTTACTTATCACAAATAACTTTGTAAATGTGGGTATCGTTATTTTATCGAGCTCATTGCTTTATGATATTTACCCACCAACACATATTAATGAAACCTTTCGTTTTTTAATTGAAATTGTTGGAATAACTTTTACGCTGCTCATGTTTGGAGAGGTTGTTCCGAAAATCTATGCATCAAAAAATTCTTTTGTGATTGCTCGAGTAATGGCAATACCTATTAATACAATAAAATCAATTCCACCCTTGTCTTGGTTAAAAATCGCAATGGTCAACGGGACGAATATTATTCATAAAAGATTAAAAAAGAAAGATATTAAAATAACTACTAACGATTTAGAACAAGCTTTAGCATTAACAAAAGAAGATAGTTCATCAGAAGAAGAACATAAAATACTCGAGGGAATTGTAAAATTTGGCAATACAGAAGCAACCCAAATAATGAAATCTAGGTTGGAAGTTATAGCCATAGATTCAACAATAAATTATGAAACAGTTTTAGCGTTAATTCTTGAATCTGGATATTCGAGAATACCTGTTTTTGAAGATTCTTTTGATAATGTGATTGGAATTTTATACATCAAAGATTTATTACCCCATCTTACAAAGCAAGTTGATTTTAAGTGGACTGAACTAATTCGAAAGCCTTTCTTCGTTCCAGAGAATAAAAAAATAGATGATTTATTGAAAGAATTTCAAATTAAAAAAATGCATATGGCAATTGTCGTTGATGAATATGGCGGGGCTAGTGGAATTGTTACTTTAGAAGATATTTTAGAGGAAATTGTTGGGGATATCACAGATGAATTCGATGATGATGAAATCGATTACAAAAAAATAGATGACTCGACATACTTGTTTGAAGGAAGAACCGCGCTCGTTGATTTCTATAAAATCGTAAATATAGACGGTAAGGATTTTGAAAATAAAAAAGGCGATTCAGAAACATTGGGAGGATTTATTATTGAGCAAGAAGGACGAATATTGAAAAACAATGAATATGTCACATTTGATTCTTTAAAGTTAATAGTTGAATCATCTGACAAACGAAGAATAAAAACAATTAAAGTAAAACTTTTAGAATCGAATAAAACAATATGAAAAAACTTTCTTTATTATTACTTCTAATAGTTTCTGGTTGCGGAGGTTCCGAATTAAGTATCCCAAAGCCACCGACCTATTTACGGCTTGATTTACCAGAACATTCTTATAAAGAATATAAAAGTCAGTGTGGCTATCATTTTAAAGCCTCCACAGTTTTTTCAATAAAAGATGTTTATGATTCAGTCGGGTTAACCTGTCACAAGGATATTGACCTTGGCCCTTTGAATGGTGTTATACATTTCTCATACATCAATATGGTTGAATCACTTTCAACTTATGTGAATTTTGCAAATGACAAAGTCGACGAACATAAATTAAAAGCAACGGCAATTGAGGATCAACAATTCATTTTCCCTGACAAAAAAGTGTACGGCACTTTTTTTGAACTTCAAGGTGATGTTGCATCACCATTTCAATTTTACCTAACTGATTCCACCTCGAAATTTGTAAGTGGCGTTGTTTATTTTAATTCTAGGCCTAATTATGACTCACTGAAGCCTTCATTGGATTATTTAAAAATTGATCTTTTGAAAATGGTCAATTCATTTGAGTGGAAATAATGCATACCGTTTATATAAGTTTAGGGAGTAATCTAGGTGATCGGTATTTAAATCTTCAAAATGCTGTTTCAGAAATATCAATTCATATAGGGAAAATCTTATCAGTATCTCCAATTTATGAAACAGAACCTATTGGATTTGAATCAACTTCTCTTTTTTTAAATGCATGTATTCAAATAGCTACATTCAAGGATAGTGTTCAAGTTTTGAATTTAATTCAAGAAATTGAAAAAAAAGCTGGTAGAATTAAAAACCACTCCCCAGAGTATGTTTCAAGAATCATAGACATAGATGTTATTTTTTACAATCAGGAAATAATAGAAACGGCCAATTTAACAATACCACATCCACGTTTTTACGACAGATTATTTGTTTTATTACCCATGAATGATTTGAATACATCATTTGTTGACCCAAAAACTAGGTTAACCATTAAACAATTACTCGATAATTGTAATGACAGCAGCAAATTAGCTAAAATTAAAATGTCACTAAATTTTAACATTTAATAGCGAATTTATTTTTTAACACAATTTATTTGATTAATATTGTCCTGTTATTTGATAAAAAACATAAAAAGTATATGAAAAATCCAAGTATTAAAGGTTTAGCGTTTATGGCAATTGCTGGTTCTTTAGCAACTAGTTGTGACCTTCTTAAAGATTTAGAATACACAGTTACTCCAAATCCATTAGAGATGCACGGAGACTCTGTACGAGTGAAAGTTGATGTAACTTTCCCAGAAAAAGGAATCAAGAAAAAAGCGAAAGCAGAAATCACTCCAATGTTAGGTAGTGTTGCTTTAAAAACAGTTACTGTTTTAGGTGAAAAAGCTACAGGAAACGGTTCTGTTATTCAATATAAGCCAGGTGGTAAAATGGTCTACGAAGACTTTATCGCTTACAAACCAGAATTTGAGAATGCAGATTTAATGGTTACTGGTAAAGTATACAAAGGAGATAAAGAAAAAGAAGGTCAGTTTACAGATACCAAAATCGCTGATGCAACAATCATTACTCCATTTATGGTTAACAAAGATTTCAAAGTAATCTTAGCGAAAGACGAATTCAAAAGAGTAAATGAGAAGTCTTATATGGCTCAAATCAATTACGATAAAGGTAAATCAGTTGTTAAACCAAATGAATTGAAAGACAAAGATATCGTTGATTACTCAAATTGGTTAACTGCAGCTCAATCAAATCCAAAGATTGCTATTAAATCAATCAATGTTGTTGGTTATGCATCTCCTGAAGGTGAAGAAGATAAGAATAACTCTTTATCTACTGAACGTGCTGACGCTGGTAAAAAAGCATCTATGGATCTTGCGAAAAAAGCTAAGAATGACAAAGGTCAAACTGAGGTTTATAATTTGAATGGACGTGGAGAGGATTTCGAAGGATTCAAAAGAGAGTTACAAGCTTCTACAATGAATGAAGACGAAAAGAATTTAGTTATCCGTGTATTGGAAATGCAACAAGATCCAAAAACTCGTGAAGCTGAAATGAGAAATATGGGTAAAACATTTACTTTCTTAGATAAGAACATTTTCCCTAAATTACGTCGTTCTGAAATTGTTACAGTTTATGACTTAACTGGTTATTCTGATGAAGAATTGAAAGCGGTATCTGTAGCTACTCCAGATTCATTAAATTTAGAAGAATTATTATTTACTGCAACTTTAACAAATGACTTAAATGAGAAATTACGTTTATACAATGTTGCAATGAAGAACTTTGGTTCAGATTACAGAACACACAACAATGTTGGAGCGGTATTATATATGCAAAATAAAATGTCTGAAGCTAAAACTCACTTCGAGAAAGCAAACAGCTTAAAAGACAATGCTATTTCTAAAAACAACTTGGCTGCAATTGCAGGTGCTTCTGGAGACAGAATGAAAGCGAAACAATTATTAGGTCAAGCAAAAGGAGCTGGTTCTGAAGTTAGCTATAACATGGGGATTTTAAACATTCAAGATGGTAAATATGCTGATGCTGTATCAAACTTTGGATCTGATAATTCTTTCAACAAAGGATTAGCTCAAATGTTAAATGGATCTGCTGATGTTGCTGTTAAAACTATTGATGCTTCTGCTGATAAAGAAAGTGCTCAAGGTTTCTATTTGAAAGCTGTAGCTGCTGCACGTCAAAGTAACTTAGACGGAATAGTAAGCAACTTGAAAAGCTCAATCGCTAAAGACGGAGCAATGAAAGCTAAAGCTGCTAAAGACAGAGAGTTTTTGAAGTATTTTGAAAATGCTTCTTTTACTGGAATTGTAAAATAAGAGAAATCTATAAAAGATATAAAATCCCAATCGTTCGTCAGCTGACGAACGATTGGGATTTTTTTTTGCCTGTAAATGATAAAAACATAGTCTCGTATCGTACTACTCAAACAACCTCATTGTCACCTAACAACGACATGGAAGCATGTTTGCCATATTTCGTGGGTTGTCCAGCATTTCTTTTCATTTCGTAGCTCCCACAAGGACTTTGATAATACATCTCCAAGATATAAATTTTCTGCATCGGTCAAAGTTCGCGTATTCTTAAATGATTTATAAGAAATATCGAACGTCGTTCCATGTAAATGAGCACTATTTTTAATTGAATTTCGATTCCATTTTCTAAGTCGAGCAACTGAACTTGTCGTCCTTAACATTGAGGTTAACATAAACTGCGTGCATTCAAAACCAGTATTTTCAAGTTTAAGTTGAAAACGCCGACCCAATTCATCTAAGAAATCTTTAGCTTCTGGAATTAAAAAAGGATAACTATACCACATTGTATCAAGAATGTAATATTCGTTTTCTTCAATTAATACTAATTCTCCACTTTGTACAAGCTTGTAAATATCCTTTTTCCGTTTTAAAAATTGTTGAGTTCCTTTTAAGTATGACTCTTCCAAATACAACATAACATTATCGTTCATCTCATTTGCATAGCACGTGTCATTAAAACAAGTTTGTTTATCGATCTCTCGCTTTTTGATTCCCATTTTATGGACCAATTTAGCATAAATGCGTGCCGATTTTTCAGGATAAAAGCTCCAAGAAATACACATTACAAGAGAAGTAAAAATAAGTGTGTAAAGGAAATATTTAAAAGACTTTTTCAATGATAAACTTTATTCGAAGCCAAAGTTAACAATTCTTTTTTCGCAATTTTCCTTATAAATGATGAACATCATTTCATTAGAATTCAAACCATTGTTGGTAATTGAAATGTTAACGCATATTTTTGTACCATAAATCGAACAAATATTCTTGTTCCCTTTGACGTGGAGTTGGAGTAATTTGAAAAGGAGTTTTTAATTCAACTAAATCCATTAATGTGGAATATCCTGAACGTGCAACAATCTTTTTCGCATTTAAAATAAGTTGATCACATACTTTCCAATCATTGGAAGCTTGAATTTTAACAGATGCATTTGGATTCAAATCGCATATTTCTTTCGAGCCAATGATTACAACATTTTGTTCATCAGGCAACAAGTTTAAAAGCTGTTCTTGAAAAAATGCTCTTGCATAAATAGCTGGTCCGCTAAGTATAATGACCTTATCGATTGTCTTTTCAGTATTCTTTTCATATAAAGAGAAACGGGATAAAACCCCAATATAACTTACATTGAAATGCTCAGTGTTTTGACTCAATTTTCCTGCAAATGAAGAATCATTAATATCTGGAACCCAAATTTCATTGAACTTTCGTAATTGTTTATAATGTATTTTTTGAACCCAACTTTCAAACCATTGAACAGGTAAATTCAACTGATGTGTCAACAAAATTGAGTGAACGTTTTTAGAACGAAAACCATATCTATGGTCGGAAATAATAATGTCAATTTTATGCAAATCAACAAGTGAATCGACTTCTAATAATTCATCTTGCAATCGTTTTTTTAACGGTCGAAATTGTTTGAAAAGATCTAAACTAAAATTCCCTCTTTTACCAAAAACAAAAGGATAATCTGAGTGTTGAACAAAATCAATTGTCGGGAAATAGGTTCTGAAAATATTTAACTGATTCTTGTTCCCAGCGACAAAAACGGTATTACCATTTTTAATAAAAAGATCAATTAACGGAATGCAACGTGCAACATGCCCCATTCCCCAATTTAAAGGAGAAAGTAAAATTCGTTTGTTTTGAATTTCGTTTGGAAGCATGGTACGAAGATAAAAAGAATTCAAGACTGAAAACGAAACTCCTTTTTTTCAAAAATAACGTTAATTAAAACCGATTAATTTCATTTTTTTGATTGTCAATCCCAACTTTGCATTTATCTTTAACGTTCTGAATAATGATAAACACACAAACTATGTTTGATAAAAACGAATTTAAGAAATATGCTACTAAACACATGGGTTT
>VFKM01000149.1 GCA_009885545.1 Flavobacteriales bacterium | reverse complement strand
TTGCGAAAAACAATTTGTTTTGAACCTCTGTCCCTTAGGGATTGTATAACTCTAGTAAATTTCAATTTGCCCATTTTTTTATTTTTAATTGACATTTAAATTTTCCGTGGTTAGTGTATCGCTTTTAAAGAATTGCGAAAAACAATTTGTTTTGAACCTCTGTCCCGTAGGGACTGCATAGCTCTAGCAAATGTCAATTTGCGCATTTTTTTTTGTCCCGTAGGGACTATACAACCCAACATTGAAACACACCGCGAAGCAGCACTGTAGGTAAACAATTTATGTTTCAACAAGATCATTCGGTGAAAAATCACATCAATTCATGGAATACATATTTTTCGTTATAATCAATCTCAAATTTTTCTAGAAATGCGATGTATTCATCGTGGAATGACGTTTTTTTATGATGAATTTCTTGGTTGTCAATGTAATTTACAATTTTAGTGAGTTGTGATTGACCATAGGAAAAAGCACCATAACCTTCTTGCCATTCAAATTTTCTTTTGGTAAAGTTATTTTCATTTACCCATTTAGATGAATTTTGTTTTACTGCTTTCATCAATTCTGAAAATGATTGAACAGGTTTGTATCCAACTAAAATGTGGATATGATCTTCAACTCCGTTTATTGCAATTAGTTTATGTCCTAAACCATTCACAATTCCCGTAATATATTTGTATAGCTGATCTTTCCAATGTTTTTCTATAACTCCATTTCTGTATTTCACGGTGAATACAAATTGAATATAAATTTGTGTGTAGGTATTTGGCATAATTTGTTTGAATGTGTTTAAAGGTTAACTACCTGAAGATACGACTATTATTTTTTCAAAACAAACAGATAATTCGAATTGATAAAATAAACAAACTAAATATTGTGTAGTCCCTAAGGGACAATATCGCAAATGATAAATCATTTGCTAGAGCTATGCAGTCCCTTAGGGACAGATTTTCAAAACAAACAAATATTTCGAAATGACAAAATAAACGCTGCGAATTTTGTATAGTCCCTACGGGACAAAAACGCAAATGATAAATCATTTCCTAGAGCTATGCAGTCCCTATGGGACAGATGTTTTAAATAAATTGTTGATCAGAAGTAAAATTATTTTCTTTAATTCTTAAAAAAGATGAATCCATTCAATGAGGTTGCAATCAATAACCAAATAAAATAAGGTGCAATGAAAATGGATTCAAACTTCAATGTCTTCCAATAATAGAACAAGATGAATCCTATAAGTAGGGTTAGCATACAAATTACAACCAAAGCAGTCAAAACGTTGTGATAATAAAAGAAAGTTGGGTTCCAACTAACATTTAATACCCATTGAATTAAAAATAATATCACAAGGAATGTTTTGTCTTCTGTAACAGACCATAACTTTGCCATATACAAACTAAAACAGATCATAATTGTAGTCCAAGCCGCTCCAAAAACCCATCCAGGAGGAGTCCAAGGAGCTTTGGATAAACTGTTATACCAATCTGATGGAACCCCTTTACCTGTGAAAAGACCGCCTAGCGCAAGAGCACCAAAATTAATTGCAAGAAAAACTAAAAATTTATAAATCATAATGTTATTGTTTGGTAAATAAATAATTAATCATCGAATTTTATTGTTTGATAATTTCCTTGAACATCAGTTCATATTCGTAAAATCGATGTTCTCGAATAGGTTTAATTTTAGGATCTATTGAAAAATGTAATATTAGACAAGGACTAATTGAATTGTAGGTTTCCACATATTCATACCTGATAAGTACTTGGTTTTTTATTCGCTAATTAATTTTGTTGTAATATAGTTACATTAATTGCTTAACTTTTATCTAATTACATTTTTTGTGCTTATTCTAAGTTGATTTTCAATTCAGTTTTTTTGCCAGACTTTACTTCAAATGCTACTTTGTTAAAATCTGGCGGACCGAATTTTCCATATTGATTGTTTGAAAAACCGTATGGTTCGATCGGGTAACCAATTAGATTGGTAGAAAGTTTTCCGTTTTTATCTTGGTCTTGTATGACGGCAGCTCCATAAATTCCTGGATCAACATTTTGAAATGTTACTTCCATTGTTGAACGATCTACAGGAATAATTTTTTTATAGATAACTTTATTTTGATCTAAAAAACCATTTTTTCGAAAAATACCAATTTTTAAACTTCCTTTTTGAGATGTCTTAATTCCTGTTATTTCTAAAACAATGCCGGCAGGTTCAGATTTTTTCTTACCAACAAAAGGGAAAATTAATAGAATTAGAAGAATTGTTTTCATCATCACCCTAGTATAGTATTAACCTCTTTTGCAGCAAGTTTTCCACTTATTAAAGCAGGAGGCATTCCTGGGCCAGGAACTGTTAGTTGACCAGCATAAACAAGATTTTTCAATTTTTTGTTATTGATTTTTGGTTTCAGAATGGCCGTTTGTTTCAATGTATTTGCCAACCCATAAGCATTGCCTTTATAACTGTGGTAATCAGAAATAAAATCATTTATACAATATGATTTATTGTAGATGACATGCTTCACTATATCTTCATTTAAATGTTGTTCTAGTCGGTGCATAACCAAATTGAAGTAATGAGTTCGCAGATCTTCTGTATCATTTAATCCTGAGGCAATGGGGATAAGAATAAAAACATTTTCATTTCCATCAGGTGCAAGTTTCGGATCTGTTTTGGAAGGCGTACAAACATAGAATAAAGGTTTATTAGGCCATTGAGGGGAAGTGTAAATTTCTTTTGAATGTTCATCAAGGCTTTCATCAAAAAATAATGTATGGTGATCTAATCCTTGTATTTTTTTATCAATTCCTAAAAAGAAAATCAAAGAGGATGGAGCCATGGTTCGCGTGTCCCAGTATTTTTCAGAATAATTCCTAAACGTTACTGGCAAAAGCGTTTCCATATGATGGTAATCTCCTGATGCGACAATGGCATCAAAATGGAATACTTCCTTATCAACTAAAAGACCGGTAACATTCTTGTTTTCAGTATTTATTCTAGATACCTCAGTATTGGTTCTTATTTTAACCCCCAATTCTATTGCTAAAGCTTCCATTGATTCAATTATGCGGTACATTCCCTTATCTGGATACCATGTCCCTAACAATAAACCAGCATAATTCATCAGACTATACAATGCAGGAGTGTTTTCTGGGGCTGAGCCCAAAAATAAAACAGGAAAATCCATTAACGCAGTTATGCGAGGATCACTAAAATATTTTCGAACGAATTTTTTGAAATTGGAAAATAAATTTAATTTGAATAAGCCCTTGATTACATCCATGTGAACGAATTCGAAAATGGATTTCCCTGGTTTGTAAATAAGGTTATTCATGCTGGTATCATACTTGAATTTAGCATCTTCCATAAACTCTTCAAAACGCTTTCCAGCTCCCTTTTCAAGTGTTTCAATTAAGTTTATCAATTCCTCTTTCTCTGATGGGATATTTATTTTTTCTTTATCCTTAAAAACTATAGAAAAAGAAGGATTGAGTTTTGTTAAAGAATAATAATCTTCTCTTTTTTTACCAAAATCATCAAAGAATCGGTCGAAAACATCGGGCATCCAATACCAACTTGGACCCATTTCAAAGGTAAACCCGTTTTCTGTGAATTTTCTATTCCGTCCACCAATGGTTTCGTTTTTTTCGAAAATTGTTACATCATATCCATCCTTTGCAAGATAGCAAGCTGCAGATAATCCTGAAAAACCACCACCTATAATTGCAACTTTTTTCGACATAGTCTTAATGAATTAATTTAGATTTAAAATCATCGATATTTGTAAGTATTGTGTGCTTGCTAGGTAATTTTGTTGCCTCCAAAATAGCAACAGAACCTCCCCAATAGAAATCAGTTTGAGGGCATTTTTTTGATAATTTGACAAACATTTTATCCAGGTTTTCTATTCCATTAGAAATAAAAATAAAACCTAATGCTGATTTGATTTTTAATTCCTTAATCAAGTTTGAAAGGTTTGAAATAGGAACTTTTTGGCCTAAGTATAAAACATTGACACCATTTTTCTTCAAAAGATAATGGGCAACAAAAAGGCCTAACTCATGCGATTCATCTTCCGGTAGAAATAAAACGATATCATAATTCTTATTAACGGGCAGTTCAATTTGATCGATTTCTACAAGAATTTTTTGTCTAAAAAATATGGAAATAAAATGTTCTTGCAGAGGAGTTAGATCATCTTTGTTCCACATAATACCTAAACGATTTATTATTGGATAAATGATTTTGGTTATCAAATCAAAAAAATCATATTGACTTTTGAGTTTTGTATATTCTTTTTCAAGTTCAACACCATTAAAATCAAGGCCATTCGTCAATAATGTTTGAATTGAAAGTTCTGTTTTTGAATCCGAAATTTCTAATTGACTATCAATAATGGCAATCTCCTGATTCATCTTCTCTTTCGAATAGGAGGCAATTTTCGAAATTTTAAATCCAGCTTTTAAAAGTGAACTAGTGTGCAATATTTTTTTTAATTCATCACTGTTATAAAATCGAATTCCTGTATCTGTTCGATCCGGGTTGAGTAAATTATATCGTTGTTCCCAGATGCGAATAGTATGAGCTTTAACTCCTGAATAATTTTCTAAGTCCTTTATAGAATAGGTTTTCATTTTATTGTTTGATTGTTTTTTGCTTTTATGTAGTATTTACGGGGAACAAACAACATCCCAAAACATTCTCCATCTTCTTTGTTCAAATGTTTGTGATGGATTTTGTGAGCAAACCTTAAGGCTTTAAAGTAAGGAATATTAGAATTCCGAAACCACTTAATCCGTTGATGAATAAAAACGTCATGAACTAGAATATAACAAATCCCATAGGCTAAAATTCCGAATCCAATCGAAATAGAAATTGAATTATTAAACATAATTCCTAGTACCAATAATATGCAACTAGGTACAGCAAAAATGATAAAAAAGAGATCATTTTTTTCCGTCTTTTTCGTGTGAGGCTCGTGATGATCTTTATGTATAAACCAACCGACTCCGTGCATAATATATTTATGTGTTAGCCACGCTATTCCTTCCATTCCAATGAATGTGAGAATAAATGAAATTAGAACTAGTACCATGTTTCTTATTAAATTAAATTTAAAGAATGGCGAATGTAACTTCTCAAAAACAAGGAATATTTTTGTGAATTTGGTATTCTAACTCGAGTGTTCAGAATTGTTTTAGAGTCAGTATTTTTGATTTTCTTTAATAATCTAGTGTAATAAATATAAGCGATATAAACTCCAAAACGTGCGTTATTAGGGAGCTTTTTAATTCCTTCAAAACCAATTTGAAAATCTTTTTCAATGTCTTTTTCGATTTCAAACTTTATTTCAGCATTAAAACAAGTCAAATCTATATTGGGGAAATACGTCCGTCCTAACAGTTGATAATCATCTTTGAGATCCCTTAAAAAATTAATTTTCTGAAAAGCACTGCCCAATTTCATAGCATATGGCTTTAACATTTCATAGTTTTCATCGCTTCCTAATACAAAAACTTTTAAGCACATTAATCCTACAACTTCAGCACTTCCAAGGATATATTCTTCGTATTTTTCTTTGTTGTATTCTTGAGGTTCCAGATCCATTTTCATTGAGTGTAAAAATTGTTCAATAAGAGGCAATGGAATTTTGTTCTTGTTCACAACGGATTGAAAAGCATGAAGTATAGGATTCGTACTTATTCCATCTTCAATACATTTAAATGTATCAATTCTCAGTTGTTCAAGCATCGCTGATTGTGAATAACCCTGAAATGAATCAACAATTTCATCTGCCAGCCTCACGAAACCATATATACCATAGATCTGTTTTTGGATGGTTTTATCCAATAGTCCTATGCCTAACGAAAATGAGGTGCTGTAATCTCTCGTTGTTTGTTTAGCTACTTTGAATGCCAAATCATCATATGTTTTTTTCACGGCCTTTATAGTATTAATTGTAATCTGAAAACAAATATATACTTTTTGTTTAATAAGTAAACAAAAAGATTAAACAAAATGTATTTTTGTGTATGATTTTTTTGGTTTGGACAATTGGTTATGATTTTTATAACCTTAATACATCGTGTTTTTGTTGTATTAAGTATCCAAATTAGTTGGTTGTGATTTGAATGAGTTTCTTATTTTGTTCAAATAAATTCATTCCTAATCTTTTCCAAATTAAATTATAGTGACCTATTTCTTTATTTGAGTTGAAATTAACTATAATCTTTAGTTTATACAATGATATTGTGCGAGAAAGTGCATTTTGTTCATAATACTTTTATTTAATATTCCTTTTAAGCCAAACGTAAAATGGAATTCCAGCTAGGAGCAAAATAAATCCATAGTAAACTATTTCTTGTCCTGACCCAGCAATGGCCCACAAAATAAATGCAAATGTGAGCATTGCCAAAACAATTTTTAGTACTGATTTTTGTTTCCAATCTTTCTCTTCTACTAATAAAATTAAGTAAGATGTGATTGAAAAAAGATAGGGCAACAATGAACAGAGTGTTGAAAGTAATATGATAAATTTAAACGTTTCGGCAAAACCTTTTGAAAAATTTAAGCTCATAACGAATGAAGCTAGAATACTTGATAGTATTAACCCATAGGTTGGCATCCCAAATTTATTTTCGCGTTTAAAAATGGCAGGGAACATTTTGTCTTTAGCTGCAGCGGAAGATATTTGCCCTTGTAATAATATCCAACCATTCAACGCTCCAAAAGTAGAAACTAAAGCACCTGCGGCAACTAAATAACTCGCATTTTCTCCCCATAATATTGCGGCTACATCGGCAAAGGGAGCATTTGAATGTTCTAATTGTTGAGCAGGAATAATTCCCATTACACAAACCGAACTTAATATATAGATCACTATCGCTATAGCTGTTCCGACCATTGTTGCAAGAGGAATTGTTCGTTTCGGATTGTCAATATTTTCGGAAGGGATTGTAGCACTTTCTAGTCCTAGGAATGCAAATAAACAAAGTGTAACTGTTCCTGTTAACGCTGAAAAAGTAGACTCTCCGCTGATATTTAGAGGAGTAAAATAGTCGGTTCGTATGAAGAATAAGCCAAAAATGGAAATAAGTAATAGAGGGAGTATTTTTAAGATTGTAGTAATTAGTTGCAAACGACCTGAGAATATTATTTTACGCGTATTGAACCAAGTTAAAAACCAAATTGCACTTAACCCAACGATTGTAGAAGCGAAAAAATTGCTCGCTAAAAATGGAATAAAAACACTTAGGTAACTTACAAAAGCGACAGCAATAGCCGCATTTACACACCAAATAGAAATCCAATATCCCCAGGCAACTAAAAATGCAGGAAATTCTCCCAATCCTTCTCGTGTAAAAGCATACGGACCACCATTAGAATTGGAAATGTGTTTACTTAGATTTTTAAAAACGTAAGCCATAAGTAATGCGCCAAGTGCGGCGATAATCCAACCAAATAAACTAATTCCACCATAAACAGCTAAAGAAGCAGGAAGCATAAAAATACCTGAACCAATCATGTTGCCAATCACGAGTGATGTACTGCTCCAAATGCCTAGTTTTGGTGTTGCCATAATTTATGAAATAAACTCGGCTAAAAGTGAATGAAAATGATGTGTTCCTTGCTCGCGCGTAACTGAATATCGTCCATGTTTGTAAAACCTCGATCGAATTCCTTGTTGTACTTTTTCAACAATTTCTTCGTCTTCTTTTTCCACCACATCCAAACCACTTCCTGCTCCTATGTTATATTTATTTTCATCGAGCATAAAGGTGTAAAACGTTACTTTCGTTTCATCAGTTGAAACAGGTTCTATGACATTTAACGACAATCCCCACGGATAAAAATTAAACATCATATTAGGAAATACCCAAAAATAATAAGCGGCAATATTTTTCCCATTATCTGGCGAAGTAAAAGGTAAATCGAAACTTGCTTCACCCTCTTTGGCAATTCCCATTTGAAGATTAGAATAACGAAACAACTCAGTCGTATATTTAGCGTAATCCAATACTTCATTCAATTCTTTATGAACAAAAGGAATATGAAATCCCTCCAAATAATTTTCACAATACAACGCCCAATTCGCTTTTACGTTAAATGATTGTGAAAGGTCATTTCTAGGTTTTAAATCTTTAATCGGATACCAAGCCATGCGTTTCATCATGTCTCCAAAAAATAGCTCAGGCGAAATTTTAGAATTTAAACTAGCGAATAACATGTTACCGAATTCCCAAATAGGCAAATTGTGTAAATTGTCGGCTTCCGTTGGAAAATCATTCACTTCTTTAAATTCGGGCATTGAAAGAAATTTCCCGTTTAAATCAAATTGTCTCCCATGGTATCGACAAGTAAGACGCTTTAATTTGCAAGCATCAGTTACAAGAATATTTCCACGATGCGTGCAAACATTGCTCATACAATTTATTTTTCCTTCTTTATCTTTTGTTAGAAGAAGTGGTTCATTCAAATAATTTTCGAGTAATGTAAAAGGCAATGCCGAAATCTCTTCTGGCATTTCATCCTTAGAACCAATATATTGAAATGTAGAAGCAAATATTTTTTCTTTAGATTTTTCAAAAATCGCTGGACTTAAATAAAAATCCGTCGAAATAGTTTTTGCATCGGCAATATTTATGTCAATAACAAAATTCTCCATGTATTAAATTTTGAGCGAAAGGTAAAGAAAATCACATCAAAAAAGAAAGGATTACCCAAACACTTTCTTAAGAAGATCACTCACACGAGCAGCAGGATTTTTACGAATTGAAAGCTCTTCTTTCGCAATTTGAATGAACAGTCCGTCAATAGCTTTGTTGGTTGCGTATTCTTCCAAATCAGGATTTACTTTTTCCACTAGAGGAATCTTGTTGTATGTTGTGAAAATTGTATTCCAGTTCTTTGTTGCACCAACTTTATCCAGTGAAGCTTTAACGACTGGTTTAAACTTTGCAACCAATGCTGCTCTAGTTGTTTTATCTAGAAATTTAGTAGCTGCATTATCGTCACCACGAAGAATGCTCATTGCGTCCGTTACTGTCATACTTTTTATTGCATCTACAAAAATATCTTTTGCACTAGTTGCTGCGTCTTCTGCTGCTCTATTGATAGACTCAATTGCTTCATCAACTTTTTGACCTTGCCCCATGCTTCTCAATTTCGATTCAACATTCTTAGCCTCTGCTGGCAGTGGAATTTTTATCTCCAAATCACCAAAATAACCATTTGGTTTTGATAGCTGATCAACACCTTTTTCTACACCTTTTGTCAATGCTTCTTTAAGTCCAGAACCGACTTCTTCTTCAGATAATGCTCCCGAAGTAGATGTAGTTGTTGATTCGATTTTGTCTCCTACTGTTTTTTTGAGTTTGTCAAATTGAGCCAATGATGATGATGCACAAAAAACTAGAATTCCGCATGTGATGTATATAGATTTTTTCATGTTGTTTTAATTATGTTGCTGTGAAGTTATGTATTTAAGTTAAGTTTCGAACTAAAAACTATTATCGTTTTATGCTTTTTACTGGCGCAATCTTTAATTAACCTTTCGAAATTTAACTTATATACTCTCAACTAATATACATTTCGCATATACAACAATCATTAGATGTATGAGCGAACTTATTCTACAGATTCGAATTTCAATTCGGAATTAAAAATGGTATATTTAACCCTTCAATAGCTATAAAATCATGACTATAAAATTCATTTCACCGATTCTAATTTGTATTGCGTTACTTCTAAATTGTGAAGGTTTTGCGCAAGAAAATATAACATTACACCACCAAAATAAGATAATCCAACTAAGTTCTGAAAAGCAATTGGATGCAACTTTTAATGAAAAGGAAATCAGTAACGGTTATGCTTTCAGAATTATCGTCTTTAATGATTTGAAAAATGTTGATAAATCTGCCCTCTTAACCAGTGGTATAGAATTATTCGAATACCTACCAAAAAACGCTTATTATGCAAAAATAGCTACATCGAATAGCATTGCAACTAACATGCATATTCTTGGGTGTTTCAAGATTCTTCCTGAATGGCGAATAAGTAAAGACATTCTAAATTATATAGATCGAGAAGGGGAGAGCTATCCTGAAGAGAACCTTTCATTGGAGATTTCCATTTTCGACGGTGAAAGAACAAACGTTATTTCACAACTTACATCTTTAGGTGGTGTTTCAATCACTGAAGAATCTCCTAGCGGTTTAACAATTTCACTTTCTAGTACTTCCTTAAGTCAACTTTCGAAATTTGAAGGTGTTTCATTTATTGCTCCTGCTTCCGAAGAAGCTACTCCGGTGAATTTACCGGGAAAAACAAGTCATGGAAGTGGTTACCTGGATGGTTATAATAGTTCAGGTGTTAATTTTACTGGAAATGGCATCACGGTATTAATGACTGATGATGGTTTAATTGGTGAACATATTGACTTCAAAGGTCGTTATGATCAATCTGGATGTGGACAGTGCAGCTCAAACCCTGGAAACTCTCATGGGGATCATGTTTCAGGTACAATAATGGGTGCTGGTAATCTGAATCCAACAATGAAAGGAATGGCGGTCGATATCAACTTTTTTGTTGAAGATGCAGCAAATGGCTTCGATGCATTTTGGAATTTAGTGCCTAATATGTACATCAATGACAGCCTTGTATTAACCTCAAGAAGTTATAGGAATGGATGCGGTGGAGCTTATACTGAAGAATCCAATGCAATGGATGAGCAAATGAGAATGCGTCCCAACTTGCTACATGTTTGTGCTGGTGCAAATGAGGGCACTGAGGATTGTGGTTACGGTGTTACAGGCTTCGGAAATATCTCAGACGTCCAACAAGCAGGTAAAAATCCTTTAGTTGTTGGTGCAATTGATAGATACAACACCATCGCAAGTTTCAGTAGTAGAGGACCTCTAGCAGATGGAAGGTTAAAACCAGACATTTGTGGTGTCGGAGTAGCTGTTTCATCTACAATTCCTGACAATGACTATGCATCTTGGAACGGTACTTCCATGTCGACTCCTGGAGTGACTGGAACATTAGCGCAATTGTATGAAGCATTTAAAATCACTAATAACGGAGCTTATCCTACTGGTGCGTTGATGAAGGCAATTGTGATGAATACCGCAGATGACTTAGGTAATGTTGGTCCAGATTTTACGTATGGATATGGAAAAATAAATGCACGTAAAGCATACCAAACAATTGAAAATCAAACTTACTTTATTGATACAATAAGCACGGGAGTAAATGAGTCTTTTTACCTAAACGTCCCTCCGAATGTTGCAGAATTAAAAGTTATGCTCTACTGGCCAGATTGGGAGGCATCAGTTTCAGCTAGCTACCAACTAGTTAATAACTTGAATTTGGAGATTATTGATCCAAACGTGGACACACACCTTCCTTGGGTGCTTGATCATTCACCTTCAATCCCTGCGCTGTCAGCACCTGCGGTTCCAGGTGTAGACAACTTGAATAATACTGAACAAATAACAATTAATAATCCTGTTTCTGGAGTGTATGAGATTAATATTGATGGATTTAGCATTCCGCAAGGTCCCCAGCCATATTATATCATTTATGAATACAATTATGATGAAATTACTGTAACCTATCCGAACGGAATGGAAGGCTTGGCTTCAAGTTCGTCTGAAATAATACGATGGGATGCAATAGCCGGAACTGATAATTTTCTAGTAGAATATACCATTGATAATGGTTCTTCATGGAATACTTTTGGAACTGCCTTGGCAGAGAAAAGATTTATTTCTTGGACTACGCCAAGTGGTGTAGCGACTGGACTTGCAAGGGTGCGTGTAACACGTAATTCAATATCTGATATAAGTGATACTACATTCTCTATTATCAAAGCGCCTACATATTTAAATATTGATTGGTCTTGTCCAGATTCACTTTTATTTAGTTGGAATGCAGTTGTTGGTGCAACTGGGTATGAGGTTAGTATATTGGGAGCTCAATTTATGGAGGTATATGATACTGTATACGTAGACTCAATTATCCTTCAAATTCCAGCTTCAGATACGGTTTGGTTAAGTGTTTCTGCTTTAGGTTCAAATAATGCCAAAAGTCGCCGTGCAAATGCGGTAGTTAAAAATCCCGGTGAATTCGATTGTACATGGAGTCTACCTCATTCAGAATTTTCCGTTTTGTGCGACTTGCTGTCTATTACAGATTGTGTCGAACTTTCAAATGAATCAGTGAATGTCGATGCAAATTCCTCATTCCTTTGGTATTTCCCTGGAGGTACACCCTCCACCTCAACTGATGAAAATCCAACAGTTTGTTATAGTTCCTCTGGATACCATAATGTGGCACTTGTTACTACAAATAGTATTGGATCAGATTCTATCTATTTCACAAATTATGTATATATACAAAATAATAGCGAATTACCATATTATGAAGGATTTGAGTCACTTTCAAATTTCGATGGACTCGATAGTTGGAGCGTATATAATCCAGGTGGTAATAACACTTTTGAGATAACCTCTGCTGATGCATTGACCGGTGTTAAATCTGCGAAACTGACTAATTATTTGCAACCTACTGGGGGAATCGATGAACTTATCTCAGGTCCAATAAACCTATCCGTATTAAATCCGGTAACGGAAACGATGACCTTAAGTTTCAGATATGCATATCGAAAACGCAATTCTGAGAACAATGAAAGGTTGAAGGTATTAGTAAAAAAGGAATGTGGTGCAACTTGGGTTGTTAAGAAAACACTTTATAGTGATCAGTTGTCAGATTTGACCCAAAATTCATATTGGACCCCAACTTCTTCTGATGACTGGACAACTGTTCATATCACAAATATTACATCACCATATTTTAGTGACGAATTCCGTTTTAAATTCAATTTTGAGAATGATGGGGGAAACAATTTCTTTATAGATGATATTAATATCTATTCTGGCGCTCCTTCAGATGAAATTGTAGTTGGAATAGATGAAAATAGTACAATGAACGCTTTCCAATTATTCCCAAATCCTGCAGATGACAAATTAAATATTCGTTTTTCACTTTCAAATGATGAGTTAGTTACTATGACAATCGTAAATGTTCTAGGAAAAATTGTTCAATATCAACAAATCGAGGGCGCCTCTGGAGGTAATCTTGTTATGCTTGATACGGATAAATTAGCTCCTGGAGCATATTTCATTACAGTAGTAGCCAATGGTATGGAGATAACCGAGAAGTTTGTTGTCAAGTAAAGCTAATGATTGTTTCAAAGATTAGATTGAAAATGTATCATTTCAATTTAAGGAAACTACCTTTTCAATAGTTGTGGTTTTAACCAAATGAAAAGGTTGAGTCATTACTAAGGAACTTGCTCCGTTTGGTTGTGTGCTCTTAATTGTAACCTCTATGCTTGTAGCTCTTTTTATAACTATACTAAATTGAATTTATCAGGATAATTATTCAATTGAGTTTTTATTACTTATTTAAGTTCGTCAAACTTTCCTTTCATTGTTGGATTTCCGTGGGTTAGTTTTTTAATTGTAAGATCTTCTGTTTTTTCATTAGCTAGCCGAAGATTATTTTCAGAAGATAGCAATGCGGTTTTGGTCTTTTCCAATTCTTTTATAGTTTTATCTATTCCGTCTATTGCTTCTTTAAATTTTCGACTAGCCAAATCGTAATTTCTGGAAAACCCTTCTTTAAAAGTATTCATTTTATCTTCAAAATTAGTAATGTCAATATTTTGACTTCTTACTAAAGCAAGTTCCGTTTTATAGTGCATTGAGTTCATCGCAGCATTCCGTAGCAACGTGATAATAGGTATGAAAAATTGTGGTCGCACAACATACATTTTGTCATATTTGTAGGAAACATCAACAATTCCTGTGTTGTAAAATTCACTTTCACCTTCTAATAATGAAACAAGGACAGCATACTCACATTTTTTTTCATTACGGTCTTTATCGAGTTCCTTTAAGAAATCGTCATTCTTCTTTTTTGTAGCTGTTTCATCCCCTTCGTTTTTCATCTCAAACATAATAGAAATGATTTCGTTGCCAGCATCATCTGTTTCTCTGTAAATAAAATCACCTTTACTTCCAGATTTTGCATCGTTATCCTTTTCAAAATAGGCTTTTTGAAATGCTGTTGCACGCAGTTTATTAAACTCTATCTCACAATGTTGTTCAAGTGATTCACCCAACATTTTTGTGGATAATTTTAGTTTCATATCCTTAACACGCGCAATTTCATCGTCTTTATATTTGATAATTGCATCCTTATTTTGCAAGTCAGTTGAAAATTGTTGCTTTAAATTTATCTCTAGATTCTGTTTCTCTAATTCTTTGGTTTTTAAATTATTCGCCAAAGTATCTCGTTCTTTTTCTATTTTCTGGACTGCCTCATTTACAGCAAGTTTCTTTTCAACTTCTGAATTTCCAATTTTTGCACTTAGTTGCACTATTTCAGCTTCCTTTTTGTTCAGCTTTTCAGATAGTTCAGCGGAAGCCAAAGCTTTAATTTGTGCGAGTTCTAAGTCTTTACTTGCTAATTTTTCTAGAAAAGAATTTCTAATATTTGCTTCTGCAATTTCAACTGCACTTTCCTTTTCTCTATTCGCGAGGTTAAGTCGATTTTGCAATTCTTCTTCAAATTGATGATCACGAACTTGCTTGGCAATATCAGCAAAGCCAGCTTCATCAACTTTAAAGGCTTTTTTACAATTGGGGCAAATAATTTCGTTCATAAGAATTTTGAATTGAATTTGTTAATTAGCATAATTGACTTCTCTAATAATGCTATTTAAAATTAAGTAAATGTTTTTTAATTGCATAGCTGCCGCAACATATTTAATATATGTTTCAACGTTCTAAATTAGTTAATTAAAACTGGTTTTTAGTAAAACGTACATATACGACTTTGTCTTTTTTTCGAATGTTGCACATTGAAACTAAACTGGAAATTTACTCTCAGGAGCTAACTTGCGGAAATCGCAAATAGACAAGTCTTCATTGCGCAATTCAGTATCCGGATACAATAAAGCTGATGTAATTTTGGTGTATAAAATTAACTGAAAAAGAAAAATTTAAATTATGAAAAAGACAATAAGATTAACAGCAATTGCAGCTTTCACATTAATTGGAACTGCATCATTAGGTCAATCGTTAAACTTTAACGGAGGCTTTACAACATCAACATTTAAAATGGAAGGAATGACAGATGAATCATCATCTTACTCTTCCGACGGTTATAGCTATACTTATTCAACTAAATTCAAACACTTAAATGGTTTTAATGCGGCTTTAGGATATGAATTCAAATTTGGAAAACGTTTGTCATTGGAAACAGGTTTAAAGTACCAAACAAGAGGATTTAGAATTGTGGGTGAGTATTCATACAAATATGGAACTGAAAAAAGCGAATCACATAGTACAATTAGCTATAAAATGAATTATTTGGATCTTCCGATTGTTCTAAACACTGCTATTCTTACTGGAGATTTTAGAGTTTATGCTAGAACGGGAATCTATGCTGGATATATGACAGGCGCTAAATACATGGGGCGACATGATTACCAATCATCAAATGGCGATAACGGAAGTGAAGAGTTTTCTGAGAAAATGGAAGCTGATGACTTAGAAGGTCGTTTTGCAGGTGGTCTTATATTGGGAGCAGGGGCAGAGTATAAAGGATTTTATTTTGAAGCAAATTACAACATAGGAGTAGCCTCATTAGAAGATATTGACGACAAAACATACACAAACGATCTTTCTTTCTCTTTAGGATATAAATTGAAATTTAAAAAGAAATAATAAGGTGACAACCCCTTGTCTCAAAGAGGCGAGGGGTATTATCATTTAAATTTGGATATCAACAAATCAACATCAACCGTATTTGCCCATTTGTTTCCTTCGGCGCACGATGAATACAAGGTAAAACCTTACTTTCTGGATGATCAATGGCTAAACGCCAGATGTGACTATGACCTAAGTTGATTGGAGTTGCATTTGGCTTAGCTTGATAATGAAGGTCAAAGAAAAATTCCTTTAAAAAGTCTTCAAATCCTAGATTTGTTCCACCATTTAATTTTTTAAGCGCACTTCGTATTTCTGGAATGAGAATTTTTTGTTCTGCTTGTGAGTTGGGAATAATTTCACTCGCATCACCGTAATAGGTGCATAAAAAAGTATCAGTCGGAATAGGAGAGCGGTCTACGTGAAAAGAATAAACGTCTGTCGGAAAAAATGAAAAAGCATCATCTCTTTCATAGTATCTGATCAGATTAAGAACTGGTGAAGCACCGTGAGCCTTCAATAATTGCAAGTCAGTTAAAAGAATTTCACGGGCAAGATTTCCCTGTTCACTGAGGTGAAGTGCACGAAGTTCTTCTTCACCCAATTCAACCATGTTTTCCTCAAATTCAACCTTTTTTACAATCTCAGAGAAATCACCGATTAATTCTCGGTTCCAACATAACGCATTATTTTCTCCTTGGAAAGGCGTGGAAACAAGGTCTTCAAAACTCGTGACGATTTGTATTTGATTTTCAGATGATAAATTAATCATAATGGTTAGAGTATAGAATCAGTTTAGAGGTCTATATAAAATTATTGTTTCGGGTTAAATCTCAATCCCTATCAAACAAACATCATCTATTTGTTCTAATTCACCCTTCCAAGTTTCAAAGGTTTTAGCGACTAATTCACCTTGTTTGGAAATCGTTTCATTTTGAATTGAAAGCAAGAGTTCTTTCAACTGAAGATTCTTGAATTTTTTACCCTTTGGTCCTCCAAATTGATCAGCATAACCATCAGTAAAAGTAAAAACTCGATCGCCTTTAAGTAAAGGGATTTCATATTGATGAAAGGTTTGAAGTTCATCATTATAAATTCCAACAGGATGTCTATCACCCTTAAATTCCATCAATTCTGGTGTGTTTTCGTTCAGACGAATCAGATATATTGCGTGATTCGCAATGGCATATGTTAGGGTCATAAGATCTGTATCAATGACACATAAAGTCATATCCATTCCATCTTTTTGTTCCCCTTCGGTTCCTTTTTGTCGCAAAGAAGATATTACTTTTTCGCGCAAACGAGTAAGAATTACTGCCGGTTCTATCAAGCCTTGTTCATTGACCAATTCATTCAATATAGACATCCCTAACATGCTCATAAAACCACCTGGGACCCCGTGACCTGTGCAGTCAACCGTAGCATAAATAATTTTTTTGTGAATTTTTGTTATCCAAAAGAAATCACCTGAGATAAGATCCTTTGGTTCAAAAAGTACAAATGCAGCATCGAAATTGGAAGTAAAATCGGTTTGAGTTGGTAAAATGGCGAGTTGAATTTGTCGCGCATAATGGATGCTATCTGTGATCTCTTGACTTTTTACTTGAATGGTTTGACTTTGAATTTCAATGATGTTATTTTTTACTTCTAGCTCAGTGTTTTTTGTATTCAACACTGTATTGGCACCTTTCAATTCTTTTTGAGATTTATTTTTTAGGCGGTATTGATAAATACTAAAAATCAGTAATAAGCTAAGTATAACAAGTATTAAAGCACCGCCGATTATAATGTTTAGTTGCCTTTGGCTTTTTTGTTTTGCTGCATCTTCTTTCTTTAATTGTTGTTGTCGTTGGATTTCCTGTTTGCGTGAAAAATTGAATTCCAGTTCTTGACGTACCAACTCTTTCGATTGATCAACATTAAATAAACTATCCTTCAAGTAGGTGAATTGATGGAAATGAAACAAAGCTTTTTCTGAATTTTTTTGTTGCTCAAAAGCTTTGCTTAATAATAAATGGGCATCCTTCATCATCGAACGCAATTGGAGCTTTTTAGCTATTTCGATGGATTTTTGAGCGTTGCTAATTACCATTGCTGTTTGTCCTTTTTCCAATTGAATTTCAGCCAGCAAAAGTAGGGTTGAAGCAATTCCTTCTAATTCTTTCAATTCAGTTCGGATAATTAAACAACTATCAATGTGTTTGAGCGCTTTATCCGTTCTGTTCGTCAATGCATAAACCCGTGCAATGTTCTCATGCACTAATGCTATTCTATTTTTAATTTGAATCTTTTTGCTCAATTCCAATGCTCGAAAGTGATAGTTCAAAGCTTCCTTATACTGTCCTTTCTTTTGATAAATCTGACCAATATTTGTGTATCGACCTGTGATGCATTGTAAATCGCCCAACTCTTTACAAATGCTTAAACTTTTCATTTCTGAATCTAAAGCTTTGTCGATTTCACCCAATTCGTTATATACTTTATACATTGTTAAATACGAATTGGCTAATCCCCGTTTGTCTTTAATTCGTTCTCGAATTTGTATACTTTTTTGAATGTAATCTATTCCAAGGAGATAGTTATCCAGGTGCGAATAACATAACCCTAAAAAGGAATAACATGCTCCCAATCCAATATCATCCTTGATTTCTTTCCGAATGACAACGCTCTTTTTCACATAGGTCACACAACTTTTGTAATCACCACGATCAGAGTAGAATGTCCCTAAATAGTAATATGCTGCAGCTAAATTGTATTTGTCATTTGTTTCTTTTGCAAATAAAACAACTGTGTCGAGAATTAAATTAGCTTCATCATATGCATTTAATGCACCTTTAGCTTTAGCTTTAAAATTCATTGCTCGTAGCGCATATCGATGTATTCGATTTTCACTCAATAATATCAATACCGAATCACATAAATTGATGGAAAGCGCATATTGACTTTCGTTGTAAGCGATATTAGCCTCATAGACAAGAACAGCCGATTTCTCATCTGAATTTAAGGATTGGGTTTTTAATCTTTTTAGAGTTTTTTTAGCAGGATCATATTTCCCAATAACAATATTATCAAAGACAGAGGTTATGTTTTTATTGAAACTTACTTCCTTTTCAAAATAATAATCGATTAACCATTCTTTTTCGGAGGAAGATTTTGAAACTTGTCCATTCGAATAGTGTGACAAAAAAAGAATTGCCACAACTGTAAGTACGTTTGATAGTATAAGTTTCATTTGCACACGAATATAAGTGTAATACTTATAAAACTTGATATTAGTTGAGTAAAAACGCAGTATATACCAATCTAGTTTGGATTTTAATTACTACAATGTGAAGTCTCAATTTACTAAAAATGTAAAACAATGAGATTTTATTAATTCATCTATTAATTACGAATTGGGTTTATTTGCAGGATTTATTAATGTTATACTAAATGCGTATCGGTTCATTTTACCTGCTCATTTATCCAACTCAAAACAAACTCTAATGCGACGGGCGAAAAGGTTTGCTCTATCTCAGCATATTCACTTGGGGAGCCTGTTTTACATTCCTGAAACAAATGGTTTAGATTCAGAAGCTCTTTAGTAGTGACTTTTAGATTTCCACCTTTGGCTAAACCCTTTTGAATAGCAAGTAAATTATCTGTCGCCGGTACTTGTAAATCTTTAGAACCGTTAATTGCTAAAACAGGGCATTTAACTTTTTCTAAGATTATTGAAGGGTCATATTTTATAAAATAAACCATCCAAGGATTGGCAATTTGATCGATAGTATAAGCAACAATTTCTTCATCAGAAACACCTTCAGGTTTTCCTGAGTCCGGATTTTCTTTTAATGAAGTCAACATATGAACTGTTAAGTCCTTTTTAAGTTGTTCAAGATCATTTGATTTTTTAACGATTTCAAACAATTCCGTGTTTTCCTTTTTTCCTAGCTGCAGGTTTTCTTCACTTTCTCCAGAAGCTCTGCCGATTAACTCTTGTTGTAATAACAAAAGTTCATCTCCTGGAATTCCAGTTCCGGCTAATAAAACAATAAAAGCTACGTTCTTAGAATTAGCTGCAACAATTGGTGCAATTATACCACCTTCGCTGTGTCCGGCCAACCCTATTTGCTTTTTGTTAACGCCTTTTTTTGTCATTAAAAATGCAACAGCTGCTTGCACATCAGTTGCAAAATTTTGCGTTGTAGCAGTTTTAAAATCTCCCGTTGAAGCGGCTGTTCCTCTGTCATCATATCTTAATACACCGATTCCATTGCGGGTTAAATAATCCGCCAAAACAAGAAAAGGCTTGTGCCCCATTAATTCTTCGTCGCGGTTTTGTGGACCACTGCCAGAAATTAATATAACAACTGGATAAACTCCTTCTTTTTTAGGGAGCGTCAATGTTCCAGATAATGTAATACCTGCTTTTTTGTTTTTAAAAGAAACTTCTTCTGAATAATAAGGAAACGGTTCAATTGGGTTTTGTGGACGCTTAGGTATTACTTTTTCAATTTGGTTATGTGATAAATCCATTGGAAAAACTTGTCCCGATTGACTGAAATTTCCAATTATTTTATTGTCACTTCCTAAAGTTCCAACGTATTCTATTTTTGCATTTTCGATTCTGATGGTTAATACTGAATTTTCAAAACTCGTAGAAGTTGTAGGGATGTCTTTGGCTCCTTGGTCTGGACTATCCATCGCTGAAGAATAACCAGAGTCCGTTTTTGAGATATTAAAAACGAGTCGTAATTGCATTCCTTGAACCTTCAATAAGCCATTCCATTCACCCGTTATTTCTTGAGTAAAAGAACTGAATAGAATAAAGAATGAGATAATAAATAGTAGATATTTGGTCATAAATTATTTTTTGTAAAATGTCCAATATGAGATTTAATTTATTTTTAAAAACTCAAGCTGAAAAACTAAGCCATTATCATTGTGAAAGGAATAAGTACCGTTAATTTGTTCTGAGAGTGATCTGATTAAATCTATTCCTAAGGAATTAGAAACGCTGTTATCAATATCCTTAACTCCTGGTCCATTATCTTTTACAATCAATTTAATATAATCATTGTGTGAAAAGAAAAATATTCGAATCTGAAGTTTTTGATTTTCCACTTGAGCATATTTAAATGAATTGGTGATTAGCTCATTTAAAATCAATCCACATGGAATAGCATTTGATAAATCTAAATTAATATTTTCAGTCTCAAGAATGATTTCAATATTTTCAGAATCGCCATGTGAATGGCTGATTTCAGTTACTAAATTTTGGATGTAATCTTTGAAATTTAAACCAATAACATTTTTACTATTGAAGATGTTATTGTGAACTAAAGCCATTGAAAAAACTCGATTTCTGCAATCCTCTAATGCTTGCTGTACTTCCAATGATTCGGACATGTTCTTTTTTAAATTCAATAAACTGGTTATAATGTTCATATTGTTTTTAACT
>VFKM01000143.1 GCA_009885545.1 Flavobacteriales bacterium | reverse complement strand
TCCTGCTGTTAAGCCTGAACCGCCAACTGTGGACCAAACATAGGTGTAACCTGCTGTTCCGCCTGCTGGGGTAATATCGATTGTGCCTGTAGTTCCTCCAAAACACAAGACATTTACTTGTGTTGATGTAACTGAAACAGGTAATAATGGTTGGGTAATTGTTACGGTTGTTGTTGCAGTACATCCTCCAGTACTTCCATTTGCATCACGCACAACTACAGTATATGAACCCGCTGGCAATGAACTCAAATCTTGAGTATCATTAAAATCTCCAGTTCCATCATTGCTCCAGTCATAAGTATAGACCCCAGATCCACCTGAAGGAGTTAAATTAATTGCACCTGTTGAGGCACCAAAACATAAAACATTTGTTTGAGTTGTGGCCAAGGTTACAGGCGCTGCCGGTTGTGTAACTGTGACAGTAGTAGTTGCAGTACATGTACCTGTGCTTCCAAGAGCATCATTTACAACAACTGTATATGTTCCCGCAGGAATTGAACTTAAATCTTGAGTATCATTAAAATCCCCTGTTCCATCATTACTCCAATCATATGTATAAGGAGCAGTTCCTCCTGCAGGAGTTAAGTCAATTGCGCCAGTAGAAGCACCAAAACATAAAATGTTTGTTTGAGTTGCAGAAACGGTAAGTGCTGCTGCTGGTTGCGTTATTATTGCAGAAGTAGTTCCAGTACAACCATTCACATCTGTTACAACCACACTGTACGTTCCTGCTAACAATCCAGAAATATCTTCTGTAATCGCACTATTTGACCAAACGGTTGAAGCAGTTGCATAAGCAGGTGTGCCAGGAGTTACCGTTAAATTAACAGAACCATTACTCAAGCCAAAACAAGTAACATTTGCAGGGACTGCAGCTAAAACAGAATTAAACTGCGTGAGGTTTACAGCAAACGAGGCCGGAGTTATGGGACACCCAAGATTATTTGTCGGTGTTAAGGTAAAGGTTACTGTTCCTGTCGTTCCGGCATTAGGAGTAAAAGTGGACGCTGTTCCGGGTGCAACACCTGAAGTTACATTAGCATTAGAAAAAGTTCCAGGCACAGACGCCGTCCAAATTCCCTGATTTGTTTCGGTAACATATCCTGAAAGATTGATTGTTGGGGTTGGTGAATAACAAATACTAACAGCTGGTGAAGTAATGAAAGATTGAATTTGTGTGTCATAATTAAACACAGTCATTTGATCAGTCGCCGTGGCGCAATTGTTCGCGTCAGTAATAGTTAGCGTGTACGTCCCAAGTAAAGACAAGTTTACTGCTTCTGTTGCGTCACTTGATACGCTAGTATAGTTAAAACCTGTTGCAGCCCCAGAAACCCCCTGCCAATTAAAAGTGAAAGGTGCTGTTCCTCCTAAAGCAGTTCCTGTTGATGTAACGGTTGTTCCCATAGCTGCCCCTTGACAAATCGCAACATCAGGACCAGCATTCGCAAATAGATCCGGATAAATGGTAATAGTTGATGAGGCACAGAACAAAACCGGAGGGTCTGAAGTACAAACGCTACTTAATAATGGATATCCACAAACTTGGTAAGTCACAACCGAAGGACTTCCTAGTATCGGTGTTACAACAACATTTTCAACACCAGCTGTTAAAACACCACCATTGGCTACAGTAGCATATGGGACATTACTTGCGCCTCCTGATGACCCTCCCGAAAGCAAATTATTCCAAAGACCTACTCCTCCAGGAGAAGTTGAATTCCAGATAATAGATGAAGGAGTCAATCCTGCTACACTTAAATCGATAAAACATCCTTCTGTTACACCAAGATCCCCTGTTCCAGAGGGTGTTGGATATGATACTACTTCAATGGTATAAGGGGCTGCACCACCCGGTCGACAAATCATAAATTCGTGAGGCCCGACACCATCTACACATATGACCTCATTTATATCAAAAACTTCCCCTCCTAAAGTTATGATATCGCCATACGCATTGTCATTAGGCGCAGCATTAGTTTCCAAATTGGAACAGGGTTCATATATGTAAAAAGATCCGGATGCTCCAGCGAAATTAAAAGATATCCCTTCACTTTCCGGACTTAAATAAATTTCTACATGATAGCAATTCTGATTTGAATTAAGATTACAACACTCACCTTGACCAGAGTTAAAATCTAGTATAAGAGAAGAGGTTGTGTCGGGATTCGAGCTGTAATCGAGAAACTCATCTGGAATCCCAAGAGACCCCGGGTTGCAATCAGTAAAGTTATTAATTACTCCTGGGGCATTTGGTAAGCAACTTATTGGGGCAGTAAAGGCAGGAGCCTGAGTGAAAGTGCAAGAAAGGTTATCTGAAAACAAAGCAGTAACATTTACTGCCAAACCATTAGACGAAAGGTTTGTAAGTGTAACTGTCTGCGGACTACCAGTAATTGGAAATGTTTGGCCATTCACATTTAATGTTCCTACACCGGGTGCATTACTGTAGGTTACTATTACTTGTTGTGTATAATAATTCGTCAAAGGGTTACAGGCGGTCTGTGTCCCAGCAGAAATTGCGGTAATTGAACATTGAGCGTTCACCTTTCCTGTGAAGAAAATCATCACAATGAACAATGACTGCATCAATTTTAGCAATAGCTTTCGTGGTATTAGTTTCATATAATTATAGTGAGCATTAGCAGTGTATTAGTATTCTTTTAAAAAAAGAAGATAAAAATATAATTTAAAAACGATTTTATAAACAATTCGTTGCCTTAATTGTGAATAAATATTTTATTTATTAAGTATTAATTAAAAATTGCAATATAAAGATTCAAAGATAAAGCAACAATTAACCAAAGAAAATAAGGTAATATTAATAAACTATTAAACCTTTTATTATCAGCAAAATCTAAGTGAATAAAAACTAAAATTATAAAAAGCACAATAAGAATAATTAATGCTATAATGACTAAATGCCATTGAAAAAATACTGGATTCCAAAGTATATTGAGTACTACTTGTAGAGAAAAAAGCACCATTAATTTTCTCAATAAAACACCATTAAAATTGATGAATAATCTAGACATATATAGACTAAATGTTACCATGATAAAAGTCCAAGCAAAACCAAAAACCCACCCAGGAGGTGTCCAAGGAGCTTGATTTAATTTTTTATACCATTCGTTTTCAGCTGGGCTTTCTCCCATAAAAAGAGCCCCCAACGCGAGGGCTCCGAAATTTATAAGTAAGAATATAATAAACCTCATTAATTAAAAATAATAGATTGTGTTGTTGTTTCACCAGACATATTCGTTAATTTCAACAAGTAAATTCCTCCAATCAAACCATTTCGTTCAAGATGATACTTTTTACCAAATTCTTTTTTAGAAAATAACCGTCTACCTGAAAAATCAAATAACTCAATTGTCATTTCTGTTTCTGACATCCATTCAATCGTCATGTCGTTTGAAGACGGATTTGGATATACTTTAAGGTTTAATTTAGAAAACGATTCTGACAATCCAGCACCAGTACAAAAATCAACTGGTAGATTGCCCGTACAAATTGTAAATGGATATAAAGTAGCTGCTTGAGCTGGTGCATTGGCGGCTTGCAAAATTGGATTGGTACACGCTAATCGATCAATTAAATAATCTCTAACAAAATTAATTGTCGTATCCATATACGCTACAGCCGAAGCTCCTCCTCCAAGGTAAGGAACGTGATCTGCTCCATAAAACGTATAAAAATTACTTTGTACACCAACGGCTTGTGCTTGTTCGTGTAGCATTCGACTGCCATCTAAATACATTAACGGAACACCTGGATTAACAATTCCACGATTATATTTTACAGTGCCATCTATGGTTCCATGCATAGAACACAATGGCAAACTTCCCGCTTCCAGCCAACCGTAACTTGCAAGAGCACCGCATAAATTTATTACTCCATTTACTTTTGAAGAATAACATGGGTTTCCACTATTTCCTTCTAATCCTCCAAGTGCAGTAAGATTTGCAGTTGGCACATACGCATTTATTTCACATGTTCTGTCTAAATAGGTCAAATGCAAAGCTGTAATTGCGCCGGCTGAAGAACCTCCAATAAAAATATTATTCGTATCAATTTTAAAAGTATTTATGCCATCAGCTCTGTCTTTATAGAAAAATCGAAGCGCAGCTCTTGCATCTTGCACTGCTCGCATAACTGCTTTCACAGAATTAGCAGAATCAATTGGGAAAAACCCTGTACGATAATCAATTGATGCACACGCATAACCCTTCTTGGCAAATGCTTGAGATAACGCTACCATATCAGCGTCTGTTTTTAGTCCTCCAAGAAAACTTCCACCATGAATCCATAAAATCAAAGGACGAACTGTTGCTGTATCTCCTGTTGGTTCATAGAAATCTAGTTTCAAGATTTTATTTGTTCCAGCATAATTCAAGTTTTGGCCGTAAACAATATTGCTTGTTACTGTAACAGTTGGATATACGTTTGAAGCATATCGTCCGGTTGTACATGGTTCTTGAGCTTCACAAAAAATTGAGAGCGTCAAAAACAAAGAAAACAGAGTAATAATTTTTTTCATAGTTGTAGTTTTATGCGTTAAAGTTAGGGAAAAATAACGCCTCTATATTTTGTAGCGTCAATTTTCGGAATTGTTGATTTATATTTTTGATTTATTGAAGTTATAAATTCATTTGCTAAAAGTGCATTTCCGCGTGGATTCAAGGTTAAACCATCCAATGAATAAGCTCCTCCAGAAACAAATTTTGCATTTATAGCAATGCCGTTGTATACAATACCTGTTTTGAGTTGATTGAAAAAAGTATATGAATCAACTAGTGCCAAATTATAATTAATTCCTAAATTAACTAAAGCTGCATTATATTCAGTAATTGTATTTCTTATCTCAGTCAATTCAGCGTTAGTAAGAATAAACTCATTTCTAAACGGAAAAACTGAGCCCATTTTGTTGCATTTCAAAGAATCCAAAGGAACGCTCAATAAAATTAATTCTCCTTCAACCATTTGTCGCACACCAAAAGCTCCAGCCGCTGGATCTTCAATCATAAATGCATTTTTTCCAACTTGGAAAAAGATCCCAATTGGATTATAAATATCATTTAATGTTTGTGCTTTTTCCGCATCAAGGGTGAGCCCATCAAAAGGAATAGTCGTGAAAAATGGAGCAGTTGTAACATCCGGAATATTTGATATTACCCCTCTAGCGCCATTGGAAGTTAAATCTAGTAAAAGATCATTGACACTTCCGATAAACCCTATGCCAGCTGCACCATAAACAGGCGTTAAAGAGCCCATACTTGCGCCATTTTTTGCATATTCTAGCACCTCATCCATTCCGGTAAACAAAGAGAAAAAAGTTGGATTACACAATAATATATCATCCTTTACAGTTGAGCTGCCAGGATTTGACGCCATACGATCATAATAAGGATTTGAAACGCTTGGAGAGTTGAACTGAGTTGATTTTAAATAAGGAATACCAAAATTATGGAATGGCACAGAAGCCGAATAATTATTGATTGAAAAACCAGCAACATCACCACTAGAAGCGGCGCGAACAGGCGAAAGGCTAGTAACACCCAAACAATCAGTTTTAAAATTCAAAACATATCTTGAAAAACCTAAAACATTGTTTCCGTCAGAACTTACAGGCATTAAAGCTTGATTAAAATTTCCACCCCCGATTAATTTGAATTGTTCCGAAAGAATTGCTCCCAAAGAGTTTTCTTGTCCTTCGGCGTATAACGCATCATCCATAAATCCGCTCGTTGAAAGGCCACCAATTGAAACAAAACGTGTTGCGTCAACGTCCCCAGCCGAAAATTCAACTTCAGTTTCCTTCGGTTTACATGAAAAAGTAATGCTTAGAATTGCTAAGATTACTAGTAAGTGCGTGTTTTTTAACTTCATATTAAAATCTATAAATAACAGCTAAGCCTGGTGCCACAACATTGGTAGTATAGGTTCCACTTAAATTCGTTTCGATATTTGTATCTGTTCTTTTGACGTGTGTAAAGAAAACTGAAGCATCAACAGTAAAATGTTTTCCAACCTTATAACTTATTCCAGCAGTAAAATTGATTCGATTTGCATCTGGCGTTTCCGGCGTTACATAACCATCTTGAACTGGTGAAATACCGTAAGCCATTCCTAAGCGCGCTGCAATTTTTTCTGTGAACTCATAATTTGCTCCTCCTCGAAAAGCAAAGATGTTTTCATAACTTCTTACTGATTTCGTATCAATCAAAGACGTTGTATTCGTTTCGTAATCAAAGGCTAACGTATCATAAGCTTTCCAACCCACATAATTAATGTCTAATGCAAAAGACAATTTATCTGATGGTTTATAGGACAATCCTAAAGTCACTACTTGTGGTAATGGCAAGGAAGAAGAAAAACTTCCATTTGGAAAATTAGCTACCAAGGATGAAGGAACAGTAAATGTTGCTTGCCCATTAGAAACAGACATGTTCACTTGTGAACGGTATGTTAAACCTATTCCGATTTTCTCCGTTGCTTGAATAAAAATCCCTGCATTTACACCAAATCCGTTTGCTTTTCCAGCTAATTCAGCATGCCCATAAGTTCCGCTTGCATCCATAACAGGTAAATCTTTTTGAAGGTTCACGTTTCCTGTGCAGTAAACGAAACCGGCACCCAAACCAATTTTATCAGTGATTTTATAACTTATTGTTGGTTGAATAAAAATTGATTTTAATTCTAAACGGGTCAAAGCAAATCTTCCCATCCATTCATCTTCCCATTGAACGGTACTTCCAAAAGGAGTATATGCAGCTATTCCGAAAAATAATTTGCTTTCAGCTGATTTTCGATAAACTGCATAAACGGAAAAAGGTGTTCCCATTGGAGAATTTGTTCTTGCTGATTGATTCGTATTAGCATCAACATAAAGACTTCTCGCAAAAGTCGGCGTCATAGCAAGATTCACAGAATTTTCTTTTAAAAAGGACGAGCTTCCAGGATTGAAAAATAACGAGGCACCATCTAAAGGCAAAGCTGTTCCTGCTCCACCCATCCCTTGTTGTTTTTGCCCTTGAAAATTAACTTGAAACCCTTGGCTAAATGCCAGTTGACTTGTCAGAAAAATAAATAGCGTTAGTAATGGTTTTTGTATCATTGTATAAAATGAAGTAAGCTGTATTCACCGCTAAAGATAAATTAATTTTTAATTTTTCCCGATTTTAATTTTAGCTTTTTCTTTGATTACCTCTTGTATAGTTTTGTTTTCTATTTTACTTTCCAACCAGCTTATAATATCGAAATACAAAAATGCTCGTTTTTCAAATTTATTTTGTTCAAGAACCTGCATTTCAATCTTTAAGGCATAAAATTGTTTTTTTAAATCTCGCTCTGAATTAGTCAAGAAAAGATTTTTCAAAAAATTTAAAATTGACAGTTGGTATTGACTTAATAATCCTTTTTTACTAAAATAACGGTAGCTCGATCGGATATTCGAATCTACTAATTGATCGTTTCCCAGCTCGAAGTGCGAGACAAGTAACAATATTCTTGTAAATGCATGAATATCTTCTCTTAATTCAATTTCCTTTTCGTTATGAATTTTATTCAACCAGTGAACGGCTTTTTTGTAATTTCCGCTTCCTAAAAACAAACAAGCAATTTTATAATACATGAGTAAAACTGAATGTTTATCTAGCTTCGGAAAAAATTTACTCATTTCTAATTCCAATGCATCAACAATTCTCGTTCCCGATTGAAATTCTCCTAACATAAAATGTCGATTCATTTCATGAATATAAATTGCCTTGAACAAGTTTAAATTGATGTTTTCTGTCAAATTTAAAGTCTTATCACGTTTAATTGAAATTAACTGTTTCTGTGTGTCTGAAAATTCCCTGTATTTGTAAAGTTTATTCTGAACCGTCAACAATCGATTCAATGCCTTAATATACATTTCCAGCTTGTGCCGTTTCATTTCAGGTTGTTGTTCAAACAAATCAACCCATTTTACTGCATATTCATGCCCTTTCGTAAAATCTTGTATAAAGAAATAATATCCAACATATGAGTTATACAAATACATTTTCTCTTGAAAAGAAAGCTTAGATTCGTCATACAATGGTAAACTTGCCTTAAAGAATTGGGTTACTTTTTCGAGATTTTCTTCACTTTTAATGAAACCCTTTTGAATGTAATAAGAATCTAATTTCAATGAAAGATTAGAAAAAATATTGATGTTTTTTACACTTTCAGCAACATGATTAGTAGTATCAATTACCTTGTTCACGCGTTGTTCATTTCCGGATTCAATCGTTTTAGGAATAACTAATTTTTCCAGCTCTAAAATTTCTAAAAGTAAAACAGATCGATCATTTTCTATTGCCATCATTTTGGCTTTATCGATCATTTTAATACATTCTTTATACAAACATTTGTTATATAAAATTCGAGCAAAATCTAGGCATTCAGTAATTTTAATGTTTTCTAGATTCGAGCTATTACACAACTTAATACTCTTTAAAATTTGAAGATATAGATGCGCTTTTAAATTAGAAAACTGCTTTTGATTTAGCTCTTTATTTTGTTTAAGAATTAACGCTTCGTTGTATGAATTTTGATTTACGATGGCATTATAAAGTATCATGAATTTTTTGTCCTGGCTGTTACTCAACCTTGCTGCATACAATGTGAAAAATCGCTTTTCACCTTTTGAAAGTGATTTTATTAAATTGAAAACTTGTTCTGATTTTACTTTAGACATCGTAATTACAAATATATTAAAAGCCTTTATTATATTAGAATTATAGTTTTTATTTCGATAATAAATTTATTTATACTTCGTAGGTTAATTTAATTATGGTTGATCCTATTCCATTTTGGAAAATACATTTGCGACATGAATAAAAAAGCTGCAATTACCGGAGTGTCTGCTTATCGACCAGAATACATTTTAACGAATAAAGAGATTGAACAAACATTAGATACAACGGACGAATGGATAATGTCACGTTGCGGTGTAAGTGAACGCAGAATTCTAAAAGACAAAAACAAGGGAACTGCCTTTATGGCGGCGGAAGCAGCAAAAAGCTTGTTGGATAAAAAAGGCCTTACTCCTTTAGATATTGAACTGATTATTGTAGCAACGGTAACTCCTGAACATCCTTATCCAGCAACTGCAAATATTGTTGCAGATATGATTGGTGCAACAAATGCTTGGGGATTTGATATTCAAGCGGCTTGTTCAAGTTTTTTGTCTGCTGTTCAAACAGCTTCAAAATTTATAGAATCAGGAACGCATAAAAAGGTATTGGTTATTGGTTCGGACAAAATGAGCAGTATTGTTGATTATACGTGCAGGAAAACATCTATTTTATTTGGTGATGCTGCTGGAGCAGTTCTATTAGAGCCTTCTATAGATGAAACAGGGATTCTTGATGCTAAATTGTATGCTGACGGTAGTGGTAAAAAATATTTATATCAACCGGCAGGTGGAAGTTTGATTCCTGCAAGTATTGAATCGGTAACAAACAAGCAGCATTTTGTTCAAATGGATGGACAAGCTGTTTTCAAAGTTGCTGTAATCAAGATGGCAGATGCTGCAGAAGAAATGATGCAACGGAATAATTTATTAGCGGACGACATTGCATTTTTAACACCTCATCAAGCGAATAAAAGAATAATTGAGGCAACTGCAAATCGTATGGGAATTTCAATGGATAAAGTAATGTTGAACATTCACAAATACGGAAACACGACTTCGGCTACAATTCCACTTTGTCTTGTTGAGTGGGAAGATCAATTAAAGAAAGGTGACAACATTATTCTTACAACTTTCGGGGCAGGATTTACTTGGGGAGCAATGTATGTGAAGTGGTCTTATTAGGCTTCGGTATCTGTTTAAACTTTTCTTTTTGATATGGAAAAACATCCGATAATTCTCCTGAATAATAAAATTCGAAAGCAACTGCACCAAAGGTATAATCCGTTTCGTGTATTTTAAAAACCGATCCACCAACGCCCGGATTTTTCTTTGGTTTAGATCTTTGATAGCCTAGGTTAAATAACGAAGCAAGAATTTCTGGTCTATCATCAATCGGAAAACCTGCTCGTTGCCACTGCATTTTTACTTGTCTCAAAAATAACGCGGCGTACAAATAGGAATAATAATGATCTTTGAATTGCACCAATCTTTGTAAGCGTATATTCAGGGTGTCGTTCTCTGAATTAAGATAATTTTTGGTTGAATCTAAATCCAACAACGTTTCGTATTCTTCCCCCAAATAAAAAGCACTTGCCGGATTTTTTAAATATTCTTCGATTTTTATGGCTGTGTTTTCCTTAATTCCGGTTACTCCGTATGATAAATTACTTTCCAAAGCCAAAACTTTTAATGGCCCAATATATCTTTTATACGATTCTCTGCTCGAATTAAATAATCTAATTTGTTCACCAACCAAACAAGAAACGATTAATCGAGATTCAACACCGGTAACCTTTGCAACAGAATCAATGTATTTTTTATCCTTTGTTACAGCAATTTTAAAATCCTGCCATTCGGCAATATTCATCCATTCATAAACACTGAGTTTCGTTGTTTTTTTAGAATTAAATTTATTTTTACGCATTTCAGAAACCGCTTTTCTATATTCCTGATTTTTCATAAGTCTCAAATCAACTGCATCCAACATTTGTAAGGCCAATTTTTCATCTTGGGTTTTCATCAATGTTGTAAGAATGTAATTTGCATTTGTTGGATTAAACTCATTCACAACCATTATTCGATTCAATGCTTCATATCGATGTTTGACCACCGATACACTGTCGACCTTAAAAGATTGGTTGTATTTGTCGTGCATATCTTGGAAGTAGCGATTGTTTGAATCAACCATTCCACCATCATTGGTCCACTGAAATTTCATTGCAAAATAGGTTCCTGTTAGGAAAAAACCATAGATTGCAAATGCATACAATACAATTGTATATGGAATCTTCACCCATTTATTTCGAAAGAATTTTCGCATTTTCTTTTTCTGGCTAAATTAATTGTATTTGTAATGTGAGAAACAAAAAAACGTGTCAACCCAAACGAATTGCAACATGTATTGAGTTTTAAATTAGATGCAAAAAAATCCTTTAAATTGAGTTTTCACGCATCCTCCCTTGTCTTTTGTACTTTCTAATTTTTCTTTCATTAGGAACATCCTCTTCAAACCAAACAATTTGCTTTCCCAATGTTCCTTTAAATCTGGTAAAAAAAGATTCTCTATCCTTGATCGAGACAAATGTTTTTTCAATCGCAATTTCAGGAAATATCTTTGGTTCAGGTCGGTCTATTGTCCTCAAAGTATCAAATAAAATTGGTAAAATATCAATTGGTAATTCGTGTTTTTTAATCATCTTGTGTAATGATTTTGCTTGAAACGGGTCTGTTGCAAGTGCTATTTTCGTAAACCCTTTTTCTTTAGCAAGAAGATAGGAAAAATAGACGTTCTCTACACTGTGTTCTGCATTTGTGTCTAAAAAAATATTTAGTGCGGGAATACCCAGTGCTTTTCCATATTCTGCCATAACTTTAGCTTCTGAGTACTTCGTGTAAACTGCACTTCCAGAATAAATAATATTGTTTGTTATTCCTTTTTTAAATAAGAAATGTGCCCAAGAAACTCGAATATTCATTGTAGGCGACCATGCAACCCCATTGTGTGGTACTCCAGGAATAATTATAGCATCATACGGTTTATCAATTAAAGCTTTTTCGAAATACTTCTGCGATTTTCTTTTTGAAAAAGCACAGTTTGTCAAAAGGAGCGATAGCAAAAGTGGGTAAAATACGTGTTTCGTCTTTCTAATGATATAATCATTCTTCATGCTGAACATTTTAATTGATAACATATTTCTCTATAAAAACAGCTATACCTACATTTTTTTAAGAAGCACGAACTACTTTAGACTATTTGCTGAAGATAACAAAATCCTTTCATTAATATTTATAATAACACTTTTCATTTTTACAAGGGTGTTCTTGAGACTCTCTTTTGTCTTTGTTTTCAGGATTAACACATTTCGTTTCTAAAAAATGAATATATTAGCTTTCTATGAATAATTCATTTTGTAAACTACTACTTGGGTTTATCTTTCTTTTGATAATAAATTCAGCCAAGGCACAATTCGCTATGCAAGCACATTTAGTTATGCCAACTGGATATTTAGGTGCTGTTTTAAAGAAGGCTCCATCTATCTCATTTGGAACAGTTGAAGATTTTGATAGGCGCTCTAGAGTTCGAATGCTTGGAAATGTGACTTATTTTAGTCCTCGACAAGAGCGATTTAACATCTACTCCAACACTTCTGAAGGAGGTGTTACGACAATTTATCCCGGAGTTCAGGAAATTAATCTTTACTTGAACTTGTCTTTTGCATTTGGTTTTGATTTTTGTATCCTTCAAAAAGATAATTTCAACTGGTATATCGGTCCAGATCTTATCGCAGGAATAACGTTGCGTCAATATACTACTGACATACCATATGTGTCTTCGTCTGGTGATTTTTCTGGCCTACCCTTTATTGGATTGCGAGGAAGAACAGGAATAGAGTACACTTTTGAAAAAATGTCTATTTTTTTAGATTTTAATCGTACGTACTATTTGAATACAGAAGCATCTATTTTAAGTTATAATGATCTCGGATTGGGAATTAGATTTTAGACAATATGAAAATTAAACTATTATTAATACTCGGCTTGGTTATAGGAATCATTTCTTGTCGAAAAGCTGAGAAGAATTTCGATGATTATTTCCCTGAAATGACTGTTACAGCAGTTGCTCAATCGGATGGGTCTGTTGTTGTGACTGCAACCATTACCAAGGAAGGTGCGCTTGACCTCGAGTCTATTGGGTTTGCCTTCAGTGAGAATTCAGATTTTCCAATTGACGAAAACCAACTTATCGTCAATGAAATCATCAACAACACATTTACAGTAACGTATCCTCCGGGATTCGATATAACTAAAACGTATTATTTCAAGGCGTGGGTAACAAATGAATTGGGATACAAAGCCACGACTGCTGTTTCACTTTCAAATATTGAAGCCGTACCAGTTGATGGCCCTTGCTCAAATCCATTAAATTATTTATACGTTTATCTTGTCAATGAAACAACCGGCACACCTACGGCATGGGAAGAAACTGTTGATTTCAATCAAACTTTTACTGTTTCAGGTCAATATTCAACTGTCAATTATACTTTTGATGCAATTCCTGCAACGGGTATTTATACCACAACGCAATTCACTCCAGAGCCAGGACAAGTGAAAATATCTTTTTCGAATACACTTTCAGGATTCATTCAAAGCTCATTGAATGCAGGACAATCCGTTTATGTTAATAGAACATCACCCACTACTTGGACATTTGAGGTTTGTTCAGCAACATGGACGTATAACTCATTCGATTATTCGTTTAGTACTTTTTTTGATATGTGATTGATTTTTAAAACTGCGTTTTATAGGTAGGAACAGTTATTTGATAATCCGCGCTTATAACAAAGAATTTATTCCCTACTCCCTTAAACAAGATAGGTGTTTCTTTATTTTCAAAGATTTCTTCTACTTTTTCTCGTGTTTCTTCCGTAACGATCGTGTCATATAACAAGGAGGTAAAAACTATCTGATCCTGCAAATAGAATGGGGTAGTATAATTTTTTTCTACAATTGCTTTATCCTTAAACAATTCAACACCGCTAATATTAAATATTGCTTTATCTTCAAAGTTAACATCAAAAGCCAATGCCCTACCGTATTCATCCCCTAAAACGAATCTTACTTCATTTTCTCCAGTTTCAGCAGCTAAAAAGGTTTTATTATGAATCACATTATACGATTTTTTGATGTCATATAACCATTGAGCACTAGACCACTCATTTCCATCGAAGCTAATAAAATAAAAAGAAGTTGATCCTTGTGAATTATTTGCTTTGATTGTATTGACAGTAAAATACATTTTGCCGTTTGTATTCAAATCATTTTGATTAACCATTTCAATGGAAAATCCAAGATCATCTTCTGCCTTGTTTAGAGCAATTTTGTTTTCCTCTTTAACATTCATTTTCTGATCAATTGAATAAATTGTTATCTCTGTTTGGGCTTTTTTGTGTCCTCGATCTGTTATACGTGCATACCAGATTTTTTCGTCCAAATAACCAATTAATCCAGCGCTAATGTAATTGTAACCTTGAAAAACATTTGAATAACCCTCATGCTCTAAAAACCGATGTTCTATTGTCTTATTCTTTATGTTGTATTTAACATATAAAAAGCCACGTCGGTTTTGAGTAATAGCCCAAAATGGATTGCCTTCAGAATCAAAATTTCTTATTGTTTCTGAGTATTTCATCAAACCATCGAACTTACTATAAACTTCACCGTTTAATGTTATTGTTTCACATTCCAATTTTTCATTTACAATCTGCACAGATAGTTTGTTTTTCACGCTGATGAGATTATAGCATAGTTTCTTAGTTTTATCTATTAATGGAACTGTCTCATAATAAAAATTTGCATTCATTGGTCGATCACTAAAAGTCCATAATTCCTTTCCAGATAGTGTTTTGGAAAAGGTTTGTTTACCGTTTTCATCAAAAAATATTATTTTGGCCGGTTCTTCCGCGTGCTCACAACTAACAACATACGATTTGTCCTCAAATTGTGTTGCTGAGACATACCATTGTCTTCCTTTAGGAATTTCGATTGTTGTTTGCGAAACAGCAACATTAACAAAGCTCAAAATAAAAGCTAGAGTGATCGTTTTATGTAATTTCATTTTTTTAATTTTTATCGAATATATTAAATTAATCAAAAAAAGAATAAAGAAACCTGTTTGATTTTATTTCTGTCTGAACTTTTTGCGCGTCTAATCTACTTCATGTTACAACAACAATCAAAAAAATACCCCAACAAATAATATTTGTTGGGGTATTTTTTTAAAAGTAAACTAACTAATCATTATTCTTTAATAATCTTGTATTCCTCAATTATACCATTGGTGTTTAATTCAAGGATATACATTCCTTGACTCAGTTCGCGCACATCTAGTTGCAATTGAATAGAATTTTCGATCTTTTGTGCCATTACAATTTTACCATCACTCATTCTTAAAGTCAGAGATCCAGAATAGTTATTATTAAAATCGATATTAACCAATTCTGTTGTTGGGTTAGGATAAATCAACAGCTTATTTTGAACCTCTATTAATCCAAGACATGGATCAGATGTTATTACTACTTCATCAGCATCTTCGCATCCATTAGCCGCTGTTATTGTTACGCTATACGTTCCCGGGGAATTAACTGTTGTAATTGCATTTTGAGCACCGTTGCTCCACAATATATCTACCGCTCCTGTTCCTGTTGCATTTAAATTAGCTGGGAAATTACTCTCACATACTATTTGATCCGCTCCAGCATTAACTGATGGTGATTGATTAATAGTAAGGATAACCTCATCATACCCCTCACAACCATTTAAATCTGTCACTGTTACACTGTATGTTCCACCAGAAGAAACGTCAATTGCTTGATTCGTTTCGCTTGTACTCCAATCAAATGCATTATTACTTCCTGAAACATTTGCAGTCAAAGTTACTGGTAAATCATTTGAACAAGATTCTACGATATCTCCAGCATTAACTATAGGATTTGAATTTACTAAAACAATAACGTCGTCTGTTGCAGTACATCCATTTTGATCAGTAACCTCAACGGTGTACGTATTTGACTGCGTTGCAATAAGAGTTTGTCCGGTTTGACTATTACTCCAAAGGAAACTCAAATTAACATCTGGAGAAGAAGCTGTAATTGAAATTGGCGTTTCATTTTCACATACCTCTGCATCAGTACCTGCAATTACTGTAGGATTTGCATAAATTGTAACCTGTATTTGATCAGTGTTTTCACATCCATTTCCATCAATTCCCGTTACGGTGTAGTTATAAACACCAGCACTAAGATTGAAAGCTACATTGTTTTGAACTAATCCAGACCAATTTAGTTGTGTTGCCCCTGTTGCCGAAAGAACAACATCTTCATTACTACATTGTGCCATATCAACACCTGCAGCAATAATTGGCAATGCATTTACATAAAGGGAAACAGTATCAGAATTTGTACATCCCGTTATCACATCTGCGCCTATTACTATATATTCAGTAGTTGCACTAATCATTCCTGTGTTAACAGAAATACTTGCATTCGTGTTTCCGTTACTCCACACAAAAGAATCAGCTCCAGACGCCAATAATGTTGCTTGAGATTCTGCACAAAGAGTTTGGTCAGAACCTGCATTTACAGACGGTTGTAAATTCAAGGTAACAACAAATGTGTTTGTTGTATCATTACACCCCAACGTTGAGTTATTAATGAATAATTTATAATTCCCTGCTTCTGTCGCTAACAACGATTGTGAATTTGCTCCACCAACTATTTGATTGTTTAGGTACCATTGGTAACTCGTGTTTGCTGCTCCAGTAACTGAAAGTAGTGTTGATTGTCCAGGGCAAATTGAATTATCTAGTGAAGCAACTACAGCATTTGACGCTTGGGCACAAGTTTGCATTTGATAAACAGAAAGTGTTGAACTTACCTCGTTTGCTAAAATAACCAGGTCATTTCCGTTTGGTGAATCAGCCGCAAGAATTGTAATTATCCCTTCAGAACCAAGATCTGGTCCTGAAACAGTTGTAGATCTATTATTGTAATATCCTGAATAAACTGGGGCTGCAGGATTATCTACATTAAAAATCATAACACCACCAATTCTTTCTAAAGCTACAAATGCATAAGTGCTACCATTGAACTCTTGAACGGTAATTCCCTCCGCTTCTGGACCTTTATCATCACTTCTGTTCTTTAATGTCGGCACACCGATACTATTGGATGCATTGAAAATTGATCCAAAAACTGCATGATTTGAAGTAATTTGTTCTATTAAATCTTTAGAATCAAAAACAAGAGCGCCTGTTGTTGAATTCCATATACTAAAAGATCTTCCTCCCATTACGTGCAATTCGTCATAATCACCATCTCCATCAGTATCACCACTGTATTTCAATGCGCTTAATCTTCCTAAGAATTTATTATTTCTTAAAATGTTTTGATCAGGAAAAACAGTTGCATCTAACGTATTAAATGTTGCTGAAGAAATACGATTTGCATCTATTACAGTACCAAACTCTCTAGAATCACCTTCATTTGCTGTAAAAATATATCCCTGACTATTTATATTGTGGTATTTAATTGCATCTGGCATATAAACCCCTTTAATTGGAAGGTCTCCAGTAATAAGAACTGCACCACTTTGATCAGAAGCATCCAACGCATTTCCTGAAGCACCAGAATAAGATATCAAACCTAAAGGAGTAATAGAAGTGATTGTATTAGTTGTTAAATTTATAGTTACAAGAGCATTATTTTCCTGAAGAGTTACATATGCAGTTGTATTATCGTCGGAAATTGCAATGTATTCTGGTTCAAAATCTTGTGCTACAGAAGCGCTTGTAGAAAACACGCGAATACCTTGTGAACGCAATAATACTTCTTGACCATTAAAAGCAGTGAAACCAATATTAGTAACGTTAGCATTTGTAAGTGACGCATAACCTGGTGACAAATCGATAACTGAAACAGAACCTTCTGGATCAATAGAATAATCACTATTTGGTTCACCTTCATTTGCTGTCATAATTTTAGTAAAATCTGGTGTGAATTTAATCATGTCAGGCATAGCCCCTACGGTCACTTGATTAATATATACTCCATTTGCATCAAAAAAAACAACCTTTCCATTAGTTTGAGCTGGAATACTTTCAATTGCAACGGCAACGATTCCATTGTGCACCTCTACAGAATTTATATTTCCATATGCTGCTAAAGAAATGCTGGTAACAAGAACAGGTGAAGATGGATTGGAGAAATTCACAATATCCAACTTCTGACCAAGACTATTTGCAATATACAGTCTATCGACAGTTGGGTCAAAAGCAACAATTTCAGCAGAATTAGGCCCTGCTGGTCCATTTGAAAAACTAGAAAGAAGGCTCAAATTCAATTCGTTCGACGGCGCTGGCGCGACATAATCATTGTCTTTTATAAAAATGATTTGATAATTGTTCGTTAAAGACGCTGTTGCATTTGAACCATCAACCAATTTAACAACTATTCGTTCTGCCTTTTCCGCAGTCGCATCATCTGTTATTGTGATTGGAAGATTGAAAACACCATTTGTATTAGCTGGAATCACTAAACTATTAGTCCAGGTAAAATCTGCATTTTCCGTCGCATTTGAATAAATTGAAAATGCAAATGTTAAATTTATAGGAGCCAAATTAGCACTAGTCACAGTAATCGGCACATTTATAGTTCCTATATTTTCAGCAACCTGAACAAAATTATTAGCGGCAGCAATTGAAACACTCGCTTTAGATTCAGAGATACGCGCTAAATCAAATCTAGAAGTTCCTGTTGTTCCATAAACACTTGTTGAACGAGCAGATAAATAAGTTCCTGAAATAGGGTCATAATTTGAAACAACTCTAAAAGCAGCATTTACATTATTATTCAATCCCGAAACAGCTGAAAAATCAACACTCCTAAAATACCAAGTATCCCCAGTTCCTGTAGGTTGGGGTGTAAAAGTATATGTCTGGGCGTCAGTCCATGTAACAATCCCCCCAGTCGAAACACCTGTATTATCAAGTGTATATTGAACAACCCAAGTATTAGCAGCCGTGTTGCTTAACCTTTGCCAGAATTCAAAATTGATTCTATTAAATCCAACAGTACTCACGTTAAATTGTGCACCAGCTGTTTTAGGTAAAGTAGATTGAGCTGGCCACGTGGTGAGATTTACACCAGAATTGTCTGTTAAATTAAGGTCTGAAGCATAGCCCGTTGCAAAAGTGTTTGTGGTTCCACCAATGTTTTCATAACTTCCTGTGCCTATTGCAGGAGTAGAAACACCGGTTGTTACTGTTGCATCATTGACTGTTGAATTAAAATCCCAAAAAGCAATGTTTGATTGAGAGTTGGCTCCGAAATAAAGCCCAAGTAATACGGTAGAAATTAGAAGTTTTTTCATTTAATTAATTTTGCCACAAAGTTCAGTTGACAAAATTAAGAAGGCGTTACCCTGAGATAAACAAACAATTGTTTTTGGTTTAACTGTATATAATCTAGATTTATATTGGCTTAATTTAAGGGTTTTAAACAATATATAATCACCTTTTATACCATTCTACTTATTTAAAATAAGAGGCGGTTGTTCTAACACAAATAACCATGCCTTAACATACATTTAATGTTTTGAACGTAGATTTGCCCTGAGTTTTTGAAACCCTTGACGAATATTTGATAAAAATACGATTCTGAAACCATGAACTCATGAAATTTTTTTTATGTCTGACATGAAAAAACCGTTGTTTTATATTTGCTTCTTTTTACTAAGCATTTCTCTTCCCATTGCGTCTTATTCTCAGACATTAATAATGAATGAGGTCTCTAATGGCCCTGCTGGAAATCAAGAATACGTAGAATTTGTCGTGGTTGATAATGCAATTTCCTACAATTGCAACGCTACTACACCCCCGTGTATTGACATTCGCGGTTGGATTTTTGATGATAACTCTGGTTACCACGGAACAGGCGGTATCGCGTCTGGTGCTGTTCGATTTTCTTTTAATCCCTTATGGGCCTGCGTTCCTCTTGGAACAATTATCGTCATTTACAATAATGCCGACCCAAATACTGAAATGCCAGCCAACGACATTTCTATGGCAGATGGAAATTGTACAATTATAGCCCCAATCAGCAACACTTCCTTATTTGAATCTAATGCAACAACCCCTGGAGCAGTAGCATGCAGTTATCCTGCTACGGGTTGGACCGCTGGGGGGACATGGTCAAACACATTATTTGCTAACACTGGTGACTGTGCACGAATAGTAGATCTTGCTGGTTGTGAAGTATTCTCTGTGTGCTGGGCTACTCAAAACACCAATAATTTAATCTACTTTAATTCTGGTGGTTCTGGTTCTCAAAACGTTTGGTATTTTAACAATGGGGACCCTGGGCTTCAGGCAAATTGGTCAGAGGGTTCAGCAGCAGCAGGTGGAAACCAAACACCTGGAGCACCGAATAACGCTGCAAATGCAGCATACATCTCTCAATTTAACAATAATTGTCTCCCAATAACACCAATCGTTGTTACCGCAACTTCTATTAATGCAGGTTGTGCTTGCACGGGTTCGGCAAGTGCTTCGGCAAGTGGTTCAATTCCAGGTTACACCTATATTTGGTACAATTCAAGTTTTACACCAATTGGACAAACTACTGCAACTGCCACTAACCTGTGTGCTGGAACATACAATGTAATTGCTACATCGAGTATTGGTTGCTCGGATACCGCAACAGTAATAATTACGTCAACTTCATCAACTACCGTAAGTGTTAATAATCAAACAATATGTGCAGGAAGTTCAACTACGCTCACTGCAACTCCTTCACTTTCAGGCGGGACACATCTTTGGTCTCCTGGAGGTCAAACCACCCAAACAATTACAATAAGTCCCATTTTAACTACGACATATACAGTAACATATACATTAGCCGGTTGTACAGCAACGAATAGTGGCGTTATAACCATCAACCCTCTTCCAATTATTGCCGTTTCAAACCAAACAGTTTGCGCTGGAACAGCTGTTACACTTTCTGGAAATGGTGCTAACACATATACTTGGACGGGAGGTATTACGAATGGTGTAGCATTCACGCCTGCCGCTACCACTACTTACACTGTAACAGGTACGATAACGGCAACTGGCTGTACATCTACTGATCCTGCAACAATTACCGTCAACCCTCTTCCAACTGTTAATGCTGGTGTTGATCAAACGGTTTGTGCTGGAACAGCCGTTACGCTTTCGGGTTCTGGAGCAACAACGTATACATGGAATAATGGTGTGACAAATGGAGCAGTATTTACTCCTGCTGCAACTGCAACATATACGGTAACTGGAACCTCGGCTGCAGGTTGTATTAATACAGATCAAGTAATTGTAACTGTAAACCCTATTCCGGTAGTGAATGCTGGTCCTGATATATCTATTTGTACGGGTGGTTCAACAACATTAACTGCAACTGGAGCAACTACTTATTCTTGGACTGGTGGTGTTACAAATGGAGTAGCGTTCAGCCCTGTTGCAACGACAACTTATACGGTGACAGGAACATCTTTAGGATGTACTGCCTCAGACGCAGTGACAGTTACGATACTTGCAAATGCTCCGATCAATGCTGGTCTTGATGTAGCTATTTGTATTGGTGCTTCAACTACATTAACAGCAACTGGTGGTGTAACTTATAATTGGAACAACGGTCTTGGCATAGGAAATAACTTTATTGTTTCTCCAGCTGGAACTACAACTTATACTGTAACTGGAACCGATGCTGGTGGATGTACTGGGACAGATGCAATTACTGTCACGGTTAATCCGTTACCGCTTGTTGTTGCTGGAGTTGATCAAACGGTTTGTGCTGGAACAGCCGTTACGCTTTCAGGTTCTGGAGCAACAACGTATACATGGAATAATGGTG
>VFKM01000110.1 GCA_009885545.1 Flavobacteriales bacterium | reverse complement strand
GCTGATTCTAAATATTGGAGAAGAGTAGAAATTCAATATGTAATTCTACAACCTATTCAAGAAATAATAGAAGTACCACATAGCCAACCAAATTCAGATTTCGATATCGAAAAAATTAAAACTTCGAAAAAACTTACTTCCATCCTAAACATTGAATTTGTTCCAGGAGAGGATATTTTACGTGACTATTCCTACGACGAAATTTATGACTTATATGATTTTTTAAGTCAAAATACTGAAGTATATGTGTTCATTCGTGGACATGTTTGTTGTGCTGATGATTTTGCTCTTTCTTCAGCTAGAGCGCATTCTGTTTATTTAATACTCGTTCAACAAGGTATAAATGCTAAACGAATAAGATATGAAGGTTTTAGTAACTCAATTCCATTAGTAGAGCCAGAATTAACTGACGAAGACAGACAAAAAAACCGAAGAGTTGATGTGATTTTCTCAATAAAATAAAAAATTACGAATGAATCCTTTATTTTTACAAAGGATAAACCATACTACATATGAAATTTTTCTTTTTAATCATTGCATTACTTCTTTTAGAGAATAGTCTGTTTTCTCAAAATCAAAATATTTCAGATGGAGCTTATTTCGATGGAGAACCTTATTTAGTCATTGACCCAGCGAATTCTCAACATTTAGTTGCTGCTTGGATGGGATTTCAATTAGCTAATAAAATAACAATCAACACTTCATATTCAGACGATGGAGGTATAACTTGGTCCTCACCTATTTGGCAAGCACATCAAACTGTTGGGAATACATCTGCAGATGTTTCTATGGGTTATGATTTGAATGGAAATCTATATATGGCATATATCGATTACGATGATGTCAATTTTTTAAATGGCGCCATTTATGTTCGTAAATCTATAGATGGTGGGGTGAATTGGGGCACAGCAGTTGAAGCCACTTCTATGACCGATTGCCCAAACCAAGCGTGTATTGATAGACCATGGATTGCTATAGATAAATCCGGTGGAGTAAATGATGGTGCAGTTTATATCACCTCTATGAATGCTGATCAGCCAACTATTTCACTTCCTCCATATCATCCTTATTTATCCGTAAGTACGGATAATGGAGTGAGCTTTTCGAATCCAAGATATTTAGACACTTTGAGTTTTAATGCTGGTAGTACGATAACACAACCTATGCCTTCGCCACTTGTAACATCTGGAGGGATCTTTATGGCAATTTATCCTTCTTATGAACCAATAAATCAAGGGCCATTTGCTCATTTATATATAGCACAAAGTACGTCTGCAGGTGCTGATATTAACCATTTAGATGCTTATAGCGGAAGTGGAAATCCAATTAGTAATTCCTTCTTAAAAAAGGGGTCTTTGTTTAAAAGTGATCCTTCAGACCCAAACCACCTTGCTTATTTCTTTTTAAAGGAGACAAGTAGTGATGTAGATGTTTATTTTATGGAGTCTTTTGACGCAGGAATTAATTGGACGGCTCAACAACGTGTCAATCAAGACCCTTTGGGTAATGGTAAATTACAAGATCTAGTTTGGGCAGATTTTGATTTGGATGGTGATTTAGCAGTTTGCTGGAGAGATCGGAGAAATGGTGGTACAAACACATATCAAACCGATACAGAAATTTATGCAGTTGTTCGTTGGAAGGATTCCATCAATTTCTCACCTGATTTCCCAATTTCTGATCAGTTAATTCAACATGATGATGTTTTAGATGGTAAGGGAAATGATTTTATGAACGTGAACTTCTTAAATGATACTATATATGCTGTTTGGGGAGATGTAAGAACAGGAATATTAAGTATTTACATCAATAAAATAAGTGCAATAGATGGTACAAATTCAATTCATTTAATAAGTAAAGAATCACTTTCAGCGTTCACTATTTATCCAATCCCTTCAATTGATAAAATTTACATCAAAGAAAATATTAAAATTGACTCTTACAAAATAATAAATGAAAATGGTCAAGAAATCATGAGTGGGAATGAGTTTACAGAAAATGGTTTGTCTATTTCAATGTTAGCAAGTGGGATTTATCAAATATATTTTTATACTGATAAATCAATAGAAAAATCAACCTTTATAAAAGAATAAGTTGAAACATTTTGTTCTTTTTTTGTCATTTATTTGTTGCTCCTATTCTTATTCTCAAAGTGATACAATTCCTCAGTTCACTTTTAACATTCCAGCTTATGAGTTAAATTGCATGAACTATTTCAATTCAAATGCAGTTGGAATAGACCCTGTAAATGCATTTATTCTTGCCAAAATGAATGAATTAATGTATCCAGAACGATTGGACTATCAACTCCGATATCTGCAAAACGATTCAAAAGTTTTAGAATCTTTACCTTCAACTAATCATTTAAAAGCACATCCACTTATTAATAATTCAAATTTTAAAAACGCCTTTGAAAAGCGATTGAGTCACTATTTTACAAGCGATTCTGCTACAAATAAAGCCCAATTCTATTTTATTGAAAAACCAGTATTAGATACATTTAATTTTCTTGGTATTAAATCTATTAAAGGTTACGACCCTGAGATAATTGTAATCAATCATATCGATTTGATACTAATACTATATAGAGGAACAGATGATGTAAATAATAATCGTTATGCTGAGTGGAAAGGAGCAGATTTTAGTATATCGAAAGTGAAGTCTGATTCTGTTTTAAATAATTCAAAAATTCATAAAGGATTTTGGAAAAGTTTTGATATTGTAAAGGAAGAATTAATCAATCTTTTAGATTCTCTAGATGCTAAAAAAAAGAAAATTTGGATTTCGGGTCACAGTCTTGGAGGAGCAATGGCAATTTTGACTGGAGTTTATCTCCAACAAAGCAATTACCCAATTACCAATATATATACATATGCTGCTCCCGTTGCAATTGGCGATAAAGAATTTGCTGAATTAGGAAGAACGATATTGAATGACAGAATTCAACGTTTTGAATATTATTTAGATCCAGTTTCCATTCTTTGGGCTCCAGGATATACTACTTTTGGTCAGAGAAATTGGATTGACAATGCCACAAAATCAAATTATACTTTTTATCCAAACTGTAAAGAACGTTATTTTTTAAATCGCCCGTTTGAATTTAGAAGTAGGTCATTTTCAAATAAAGAAAAACAAGAGTTAGCGCGAGTAAAAAGAGAAAAAATGTCCAAACGTATTTTTAAAGTACCAACAAAGTTTTTTTACCATAATACACAATGGTACGTCAAAGGAACTTATTTACTTATTCCATTTGAATTGCGATCTGTTTTGCCCCGGGTAGATGATAGTTACCCTTTTATCTATTATGGTTGGGACCAAGCAAAATAGTCGATGGAATTGATAGAAGCAATTCACCAATTCAATAAAATTTTTAATAAAAAATTTGGATAACACGATTCTTTTCGTAATTTAACCATTGAATCTAACCATTCACTGAAAATGCAAATCAGCAGGTCATCCGTATTTTTGGAAGTTATTGAAAGCTTATCCAAAACCTCATTCATTAATGAAGGTAATGAAGTTGGTATGGCTAAAGAAATCCTTTACAACGCAACGAATTTTTTGAAAATTTCTAGAGCTAACTTTTGGATTATGAATGATGATTCCAGTGGAATGGATTGTTTGTTGGCTTATGATTTAAGAAGTGACACATTTGAAAGTGGTGGAGAATTGAAAGAAATTGATTATCCAATCTGGTTTAATCATATTAATAGGAATGAAATTATCATCAGCTTTGATGCGAGAAAGGAAACTTTTAATCAAGAATTATTGGATTCATATTTGATTCCGTTTAACATTTTTTCAATGATGGAAGTTCCAATTTTATCTGGTGGAAAACTGAAGGGTATTGTTTGTTTTGAAAACACAGATAAGTTAAAAGATTGGACCAATGACGAACAACATTTTGCTCTGGCATTGGCACAATTATTAGCTCTTACACTTGAAACAAAAGAAAAAAATAAATACCGCGACGAATTAGAAAAAATAGTCAAAGAAAAAACCATTTTGATAGCGGAAATCAATCACCGTGTGAAAAATAATTTAGCTGTTATGACCGCGTTGATTCGTTCAGAATCCAATCGTTCAAAAGACGCTTACCACAAGGATTTATTTGAAAATCTTTTGGCTAAATCCTTCTCTCTGTCTGCGTTACAAAGCGCAATGTACCAATCCAACAATTACAAAGAGGTTAATTTTAGTGAATTTACAAAGACATTAATTGGTAATATTAATGACACCTATGGTTATACCTTAAATGTAAAATTAAACCTCAATTTATCTGAAGTAAGTATTGACATTTCAAAAGCAATTCCGTGTTCTTTGATTCTAAACGAAATTTTTACGAATGCTTACAAATATGCATATCGTGAAGGGAAAGAAAATGTCTTAGAAGTACAATTAAAAGTGGATGAATCCGACACAACACATGTTGTAGTTATAGACAATGGACCAGGTTTAAAAGAAGATTACAAGTCAATAGGAACTGGATTTGAATTAATTAATGGACTCGTCGAGCAAATTGATGGTAACCTATTAATTTCCACTTCAAATAAGGGGACAGCAATAGATTTAACTTTTTAAACCTTATTGTAATTCGAATAATAAATCGACAAAAGGATCCAACTTCCAAGATTTTACTTTTTTAGGAGTATCAAAATTGACAATTTCATTCCTGCCATTTATTTGAATTACCTTGATTAATTTGTCACCATTTTTCATAGTGAACTCTACCGTTAATGGAAAAATGAAATCAGTTTCAAATTGTGTTTGCTGAATTTCCAAACGAACATTCTTTTTCGTTGCTTTTCCTTGAACAGCAAGAACTGGGTGACCAGAACTGTATAACCATTGTTTAAAAAACTGATTCAAATCAACACCACTCACCTCTTCCATTACATTTTTAAAATCTCTTGTTGAGGCATTAGATAATCGATATTTTCTATAATACGTTATTATACTTTTTTTAAAAACATCTTCTCCTAATTTTCGACGAAGCATGTGCAATATCCAAGCGCCTTTTTGATATGAATTAGGGTTCAATAAATTCATTAAATCAGTATAACTCGTATCAACGATGGGATGATTATAGTTCTTTTTAAATTGAATGACTTTAGATCTATCTTGTTCTAATTGTTCTCTAAATTTATCTCCACCTTTAACTTCTTCAAGGTACAAATTGGTAAAATAAGTTGCAAAACCTTCACTGAGCCAAATGTCTTCCCATTCTTTTTCTGAAGCTGAATTTCCAAACCATTGGTGTGCTATTTCATGAACCAGTAATGTTTCACTTGTTCGCTTTCCGTTAATCGAGTTTTCATCATAGAAAATACAACCAGCATTTTCCATTCCACCAAATCGTGTTGTAGATTGAACATTAGCTAATTTTTCATATTCATATTGACCAAGATAAGTGACGAAAAATGGAAGAATGGAAGAAGCCAATTCAAAATCAAAAAATCCTTTTTGCTCATTTTCTGGATAAACCCATGAACTCAAATTTACTCCTGCAGAAGATGGTAATTCTTGTGTTTTAAAATCAGCAATTCCAACCACCATAACTTTTGTTGGTAACGGAACAGTAGAGCTGT
>VFKM01000097.1 GCA_009885545.1 Flavobacteriales bacterium | reverse complement strand
GTCGTATATGCCTGATGATGTTTTGAATGGTGTATTTCCATTGTTCTAGCATCAATATGAGGCTCTAACGCATCATAAGCATATGGTAAATTTGATAATTCGAAAGCCATATTTTCTATTTTTAGATTTAATTATTCCTTATTTTGAATGAATCAAAATTAGAAAAAATACCCAAGATTAACAACACTAAAAATAGACTAAATCCATCTTTTATTAATCAATAAATAATCTTTCATAATAAAAAATTAATCGTATTTTTAACTTTTAAACCTTTCAAAATTATGCAAAAACTATACACTACTCTGCTATTGTTGATTTCTTTCAATGGTTTTTCACAAGTTTGTTCAATCGATTATTCACAAACACAAACTGGCATATATCCAGATACTTTACCAACTGGAAATGTTGGACAAGCATATAGTACAGATGTTACTTTTTTCATGCCGTTGGATACTATGGGATATGATTTTACAAATTTTCACATTCTTTCTGTTTCCTTACCCGTGGGACTAAGTTGGCAGTGTAGTAATTTTGCTACGAACTGTGATTATAATCCCCAATTAAGTCAATATGGTTGTGTAAATATTAGTGGAACGCCATTATTAGCAGGTCAATATGCTGTTGACGTAACGGTATTAGCTGATTTAACCGTTTTAACCGGATATCCATTTATATTTCAAATTTATTTAGAGATTTTACCTAATAATGTGGTAACCTCCAATACTGGTTTTTCGATGATAGGTTCTGCAGGTTGTTCACCAATTACTGTTGATTTTACGAACAATAATCCAGGCTTACTAGCTTATACTTGGGATTTTGGTAATGGAAATACATCAACTGTAGAAAATCCTGTTCCACAAGTGTATAATGTTCCAGGAGATTATTTAGTTCAATATCAAGCTTTCGATAATCTTACAATTGTTGATGTTTATACTTTAACAAATGTTACTATCAATTCAATGAATAATTATGGTGGCGGTTTCCCATCCTATGATGACGCTGATGCGTTTTTTATCTTAAAGGAAAATGGTGTTAGTATTTATCAATCTTCAATCATTCCAGATACTAATCCGGCAATAGGATGGCCAACAAGTATTGTTTTAAATTCAGCAAATATTTATATTATTGAAATCTGGGAGGCGGATGATACTGTAGGTGAAATTTTATTTGGCGCCGACGATTACATGGGAAATCATACATTAAGTTTGACGGGGTGTGGTGGTTGTACGGCTGGAACTTCCTCGATTTCCTATACGATTTCACATCAAATTATAAACCCTACACCAATTGTTATTTCTGAAGATACAGTGCATGTCTACGGCTATCCGCCAACGCCTTTAATTTCATACGATAGTCCTTCGCATACATTAACCACCCCAGATTTAGGTTATGGATATCAATGGTACTTTAACAATAGTCCAATTAGTGGTGCAACAACAACAACTTATGTCGTTCCGTTATCTGGTGTATACCATGTAGTAGCAATAAATAATACAGGATGTGTTAGTTTCTCTGACACAATGACGGCTGTATATTGTAATCCATCTGTAAATCCTACAATTTCAATTGGATCTATTGGAGAGCTAGTTGCGACTAATATTCCTGCTGGCTATACCATTCAATGGAGTATAAATGCTTTTGAGATTAGCGGTCAAACCAATGACACTATTGCAGCGATGATAACCGGAGATTATTCTGTTGCAATTACAGATTCTTTTGGTTGTGTTCATACGGCGACCTCTTACGCGGTATTCTTAGGAATAAATGAATCTAATCTTATTAATTGGAAAATTTATCCAAATCCTGCTAATGAAACAGTTACAATTGAAATCAATCAGGATACGGATTTTGAAGTTGTACAATTAACTGATCTTACCGGTAGAATAATTAAGGAATGGGATTGGATTAATTCGACCAATATGACACTAGATATAAGTGATATTCCGACAGGTTGTTTCATTCTTCGGATGAAAAGCAGCTATATGGAATGGTCGAGAAAATTATTGATTGAATAACGCTAATACTTAATGGACAAAAAAAGAGAAGCGAAAACTTCTCTTTTTTTATTTATTATACTTTTTCTTGTATTTCTCGTACAATTCTTGTTGAAAATTATTTGTTGATATAAAAATTCCTCTAATAAGCGCAACATTCACTTGATTCGATCGCATATCAAGTGCATTGCCTTTCGAGACAAAAAGGGTAGCAGATTTTCCTTCTTGAATACTTCCATATTCATTGTCGATACCAACAATTTCGCACGTACTTAAGGAAATACTTCTGATAGCTTGTTCTTCAGTTAAACCATAAGCCATTGCCGTTCCAGCTTGAAAAGGTAAATTTCTGGCGTTAGCCGTTTCCTTATCACCTGCATTTTGAAGACAGAATTTCACACCAGCATTTTGAAGAATTGCAGGCAAATGATAAGGAAAATCAACCGCATCTTCCTCATTTTGTGGAAGACTATGAGTTCTAACCAACATTACTGGAATTTTTGCATCTATTAATTTCTTGGTAACTAAATGACTATCATAGCCACCAATTATTACTGGAAAAGGCAAATCAAAACGAATTGAAAAATCAATAACATCAACCAATTGTTGTAATTCATTTGCATGAATATATACACGTTTTGTTCCTTTAAAACATGCAATCATTGCATTCAATCGAACATCATTTTGATCTTTTTCAGATAGAGAAGCATATCTTTTTGACAATTCAAAAAATTGATATATCGCTTGTTTTTGTTTTAAATAATTTTCTTTTCGTTTTGAGCTGTTCGCATCCTCGATCGATCCACTTTCACTAGCACTTGCAGGCCAATTCAGATGAATCCCATCATCTTGAGAAATTGTTGCATCTTCCCAATTCCAACCGTCTAAAGCCATAATTGAAGAAGTTCCAGAAATACCACCTCCTCTTGGAGTTGCTTGAGCCAGCATAACCCCATTCGTTCGAACAGTACTATTCACTTTTGATTCTACGTTGAACGCTATTTGTGAACGAATATGGGGGTTATATTGTCCAACTTCATCAAAATCTCTTGTCGCTCTTATAGCGTCTATTTCAGTTAATCCCAATGTAGAATTCGGAGCAACAAATGCTGGATAAATATGTTGCCCTTGCAGATCAATAATTGTATCCCAATCTTCTTTATTAAATGTATAAGCCAAAGAATTTCTAACCAAATCTATCTTTCCATTTCTAATTCCAACCAAACCGCTTTCAATAACTTCGCCGTTTCCAACATGTAAGTAACCATTCAATAACAAAATTGATTGTTTTTCTTGAGCTGAAATTTGCCCAACAAATAATATAAATAAAAGCGTTTTAATATAGTTCACAGTTAAATAAATTAATGAGTATTTTCTTCTTCTGAGCCTTCTTCTCCAATTGTGTCGCAATGAAAATGACGGCTTTTCTTTTTGAAAAACGGTTTACTTTCTTCACCTTTCTCGTTTGACTCAAGCATTTTAGAAATAATTCTAGCTTTTTCTTGTTGATTATGAGATCGCATTAAATAATCTCTTTCACTATCAAAAAGAACAACACCATCAACCAAGGTCATTTCAACTTTAGCCTCTATGCTCAATGGATTGGCAGTCCAAAGTACAATGTCTGCATCTTTCCCTTCTTTCAAGCTACCCATTCTATCATCCAAATGCAACAATTTTGCAGGATTAAGTGTCACCATTTTCCAAGCTGCTTCTTCAGTCATTCCTCCATATTTCACTCCTTTGGCTGCTTCTTGGTTCAAACGTCTTCCCATTTCAGCGTCATCTGAATTAATAGCTACAATGAGTCCTATTTCATTCATAATTGCTGCATTATATGGTATAGCGTCATTTACTTCAAATTTATAAGCCCACCAATCTGAAAAAGTAGACGCTCCTACCCCGTGAGCCAGCATTTTGTCGGCAACTTTATACCCCTCTAGAATATGAGTAAAGGTGTTAACTTTAAAATTCAATGAATCGGCTACGTGCATCAACATATTGATCTCAGACTGAACATAAGAATGACATGTAATAAAACGTTCAGAACGAAAAATTTCAGATAAAACTTCTAATTCCAAATCTTTTCGAGGAGCTATTTTTCCTTCCAAATTACTTTTTGAATATTTCGCCCATTCTTCTTGATATGCTTGAACGCGCATATAACCATCATAAAAAACTTGCTCAACTCCCATTCGAGTTTGCGGAAAACGTATGGAATTGTTATCTCCCCAATTTGATTGTTTCACGTTCTCTCCAAGTGCGCATTTGATAAATTTCGGTGCATTTGGAATAAGCATTTTTTCAGGAGAAGAACCCCATTTCAATTTTATTAATGCAGATTGTCCACCTATTGGATTGGCAGAACCATGCAGCAATTGGGAAGCTGTTACACCCCCAGATAATTGTCTGTAAATATTTATATCATCAGGAGTGACAACATCACCTATACTTACCTCCGCAGAAACTGCTTGTCCACCTTCATTTACACCGTTTGAAATAGCAATATGTGAATGCTCATCAATAATTCCAGAAGTGATATGTTTACCTTTAGCGTCAATAACTTTGGCATTATTTGGTATTGTAAAATTACCTGTTCCAACAAATGATATTTTTCCATTAGTAACAATTACGGTGGCTTCTTTTAAAATTCCTTGGGCTTCATTTGTCCATACCGTTGCATTTCTAAAAACGGTTGTTTCCGTTGTTGGTACATTTTCAAAACCATATGCCATATTTGGAAACCAAATTTTCGAATTAAAAGAAGTATCAATCTTATTAATTTTGGCATCTGTTTTTTTCGTTTCTAACCTGTCATTTCTAATTGCCGACCATTGCACCCATTTTCCATTAGGAGTCATTCCGTCACCCTCAAAAACGCCAAATTTGCTGCTTACTTTACCATGTAAACTCATGCTTCCTTTCCAATTGGAATCGTCAATATTGAACTGAAGAGTAATATCATCTTCTACAAGTTGCACAAATATTTTCTGAGTCACTGAATCCATCGATAAATCAGATTTTTGGGTAGTTGTGAAAATTTTACCCGCTAACTTATCCCCTTCTCCAGTTATTTCAATTGGGTATTTTTTACCATCTATTAATATGTTGTATTTGCCAGAAACAGTGTGCTTAACAGATTCTACTATTACTTTTTGATCCCCTAAAAGCCATGATTCTAATAACTTTGCTTCACCTTCAAAAGGATTAGAAGAGTAGATAGTAAAACTGGCTTTTTTTCCTTTATCTAATGTTCCAAACTCTGTATCTACTTTTAAAATTCTTGCTGGTTCAATTGTTAAAGCTGCTAAAGCATCACTTTGAGACAATCCTCGTTCTATAGATTTTCGTATATTTTTCCAAAAATTTTCTGCAGATTTTTGACCCAAACTGGTAAAACAAATTGGAACGTTATTTTGCTTTAATATGAAAGGATTTGAGGGAGCCAATTCCCAATGTTTCAAATCAGACAATGGAATTAGGCGAGAGATATATGGATCTTTTACATTATATGGTTCAGGATAATTGATTGGTAAAATGATCGTGTTCTTGATATTTTTCAATTCATTGATCCCTTCATATTCATTTCCAGATCCCAGATAATTAAATTGATAATCAAACTCCTTCGCGATTTTTTCAGCTCGCAAAATTTCCCATTTGTCGGCTGTTTGAAAGATAAAAGGCAAATTAATTGACTCGTACATTTTATCCAAAGAAATATTGGTTTCAGAACTCTTACTGTCGTGATACCATCTTAGATCATAAAACGTCTGACGTAATAAAGCTATTGAGCCCATTTGAGATGAAGGATACGTTTGCTGAGAAATTCCTTTTTCGAAGGAATAAAATTGAGTGCTTTTGGGTTGAACAATTTGTTTGTTTACGTTTTCAAAACCCAGAGAAACTAATGCTCCTGTTCCTTGAGAAATTCCATCATTTACATGTGTTAATGCAAGACCAAAGCCCATTTTAATTAACTCTTCATTTGCTTTCTCATCAATTTGATATATTAAGTCCGCTTCAACTTCAGGATGAATAGCTTCATTCCAATAATAAGCCCCTTTCTTTGAGCTTTCAAGTTGCGGCCTAGAAGAATAATTCAAAGGAGTCGGTTTAGGTAGACCAACCGATGAGATTGTTTCAATAAAAGAAGCAATAATAGTTCTGCCTTCGCAATCAATTATAATAGCATCTTCTGGAGGAAACACCAACAAGCCAATATCAATAATTTTATCACCTTCAATCAGCAAAGTGCCATTTTCAATTGTTTTCGTTGGAGATACAATTATTTGTGCATTCTTAAAAGCTACAAATTTTGGCTTTGAGTCAATTGTTCCATTTTGAGGAATAACTTGACCCCAAGTATAACAAGAGATTAATAACAATAAGAGCAAATAATACTTCATGTTTATGTTCTAAAATAGTTTGTGAATTTAATCAAAACAGTCGGTTTTAGAAATTAAATAAGTTAAAATTAAAAGGGAAAAAGAAATTTAGAAAATGGTAATCACACTTTTTCCTTCTTCCTTTTTACTTAATTTCTTTATGTATTTTATGTATTTTTGTAAAAAAAGAAATTATGTATAACGGATTATTACACGCACACTCTGGATTACGTTGGATAGCATTAATACTATTAGTTGTAGCTATCTTAAATGCTTTAACTTCTAGGGGTAAAGACACTTATTTGAAAAAAGATAAAATGATAAATCTTTTTACAATGATCAGTCTTCATACTCAACTATTAATAGGTTTGTTTTTATATTTCAACTCACCACGTGTTCAATTCACGAAAGGATGGATGGCTGATGCGGGATTAAGGTTTCACGGAATGGAGCATTTAGTTGGAATGCTTTTAGCAATCGTTATCATTACTATAGGTCGAAAGAAAGCTGAAAAGGCAGCAACAAATGATTTAAAACACAAAAAAATCATGACTTGGTATACAATCGGTTTGATTTTAATTTTAGCATTTATTCCTTGGCCTTTTAGAGAAGTGTTAGGCGGATCATGGTTTTAAAATTTATTTATACCGTTATTTTCCTATTTTCAATTATTTCGTGTAGTTCAAAAGGAACGACAGGTAAAATTGATGATAAACAAATTCAAAAAAAAACGACAGCTCAGGATTTATACATTGAACATTGTTCAGTATGCCATGGAGCCGATGGAAAATTAGGTGCAGCTGGAGCTAAAGACTTAACTCAATCAACTTTGTCTTCAACTGAGGTTAAAAATCGAATTGAGAAAGGAAAAAATGGAATGCCACCAATGAAAGAATTATTAGGATCGAAAGAGAACATTTCTGCAATGACAGAATATGTTCTAAGAATGAGGTAATATATGCAAGAAGGACATGTGACCGTCGATACGGTTGAAGAAAATTGTGTTTTAGTGGGTGTAATAACACCTTCTTTAAAAGAAGAAACTGCTCTTGAATATTTGGATGAATTAGAATTCCTTGCCGAAACAGCAGGAGCAACAACTATCAAAAAATTCTTGCAAAAATTACCGATGATTCACCCAAGAACTTTTGTTGGGACTGGTAAACTGGAAGAAATCAGAGATTACATCAAGGAAAATAACATTGAATTAGTCATTTTTGATGACGAACTTTCTCCATCACAATTAAGAAATATTGAGCGTGAACTTGAATGTAAAATTCTAGATCGTAACATTCTAATCTTGGATATTTTTGCAAGTAGAGCACGTTCTTCTCATGCTAAAACACAAGTAGAATTGGCTCAGCTTCAATATATGTTACCCCGATTAACCCGTTTGTGGACACACTTAGAACGTCAAAAAGGGGGAATTGGATTACGTGGTCCTGGTGAATCTCAAATTGAATCAGACCGTCGAATAATTCAAACAAGAATCTCTTTGATGAAAGAGAAGCTGAAGGAAATTGATAAACAAATGTCAATTCAACGTGGGAATCGTGGGCAATTGGTTCGAGTTGCACTTGTTGGTTATACCAACGTTGGCAAAAGTACGGTTATGAACTTGATTTCTAAATCAGAAGTCTTTGCTGAAAACAAACTGTTTGCAACGTTAGACACAACGGTGCGAAAAGTTGTAATCGAGAATTTGCCATTTCTTTTGACTGATACTGTAGGATTTATACGCAAACTACCTCATCAATTGGTTGAATCTTTTAAATCAACACTAGACGAAGTAAGAGAGGCTGATTTATTAATTCATATTATCGATATTTCTCATCGAAACTTTGAAGATCAATTCAATGTCGTAAATGAGACACTTAATGAATTGGATAAAACTGAAAAACCTATCATTTTAGTTTTCAATAAAATTGATGCTTACGAAGTTGTTGAGCAAATTGAAGATGATCCTAATCCAAAGAAGCAAGAAAACTTTACGTTAGAAGAATTAAAGAAATCATGGATGGCTAAAATGAATAATACGAATTGTGTTTTTATTTCTGCTCAAGACAAGGAAAATATTGAAGAATTGAAAACAGTAATTTACGAAGAAGTAAAACGTGTTTTTAAAATAAGATATCCTTATAATAATTTTCTTTATTAGACTATACAACAACAAAAAAGCTCCGAATATATAATGTATTCGGAGCTTTCTTTGTTTTATGTTTTATCGAACTAAGTGAAAGAATCCATGCCCTTCTAAATATTGGCCGTTCAATCCATTAACTCTATACTTATAAAAGTATACTCCTTCTTCTATTTCAATTCCAGTTTTATTCTTACCATTCCAAGCTGGATTTATTCCAACCGACTCGTACAATGTATTACCCCAACGATTTAAGATCGTTAATTCTATTGATGTTGAATTCGTAGTTTTTAAGTAAAATAGCTCATTCACATCATCTCCACCTGGTGTAAATACGTTTGGTGCTTCTACTGTTGGCAGTGGATAAACACATGTTCCGTCATCAAAATTAGCTGCAGAATTATAATTGGTCGCTAATGGATCCATACAACCACAAATACTTATTGTTATAGATATAGAAGTTTCATCTGAGCAATTTCCTTCAGACGCAATTAATGTAACTATTGTACTACTAGTATAAACTTGAGTTTGAGGTGCCGTTGAAGATACATTTAATATATTACCATTTCCAAAATCCCAAGCATAATCAGTTGTGTTTTGACTGGTATTTGTGAAGGTAACAGTTAGAGGGTCGCAACCTGCCACTGCTGAGGCTGTAAATTGTGCAATCGGTGGATTTAACATATTCACAAAAACACTATCGTTTGTTGAACAAACAGCATCTTCCACAGTAATAAAATACCATCCTGAAGATATACCTGACCATTGATTTGCAGCAGGTCCAGGATTACCGAATGAATCTTCCCAAAAATAAGAAAGTCCTTGTGCAGGAGTAATTGAATCACCAATAATACCAACAGAAACCCAACCATCCGGTTCGCATGATGCAGGTGTCATATACATTGTATCAATTTCCAGCGTTTGATCCATGATAACAGTTACGGTATCAATGACTGATCCTAAGCACGAATCTGTTACAGTTACAATAAAATCATAAGACCCATTTACATCGATTGAAACATAATCATTATTTGTTGTTGCACCACTTGCTTCCCATTCATAACTGTATGCACCAGATGCGCCTGAGGCAGTAACAATAAGTTCAATTGAATCTTGGTAACATTTTAAGTAAATATCGGGCGCATTAACCACTAAAGGTTGAATATCAGCAATATATACTGTTCCTTCTATTACTTGAGGATCTCCTGCTGCGTCTAAATAAGTCACTGTTATAATAATTGACTCTACACCTTCTGCCAATGCATCTATAATTGGTAGTATGTTTATATAGGCAGTATCTTGGCCAGGTGCCAAAATGACTGGACTATCCTGAAGAACAAAATCTACATCATCTGTCGCTGTTCCGCTAACGGAATAATTAACAATTAGTTCATCTATTGATGTGCAAGCACTTCTAATAAACAGAAAATCTGCCCCAACACATGCTTCAGGAATAGTATCAGATCCGTTTGCAGTTTGTAATGATACATTTACTGGAGGAGATGTAAATGAGTCATCCTCTAAAAATACTGCGGTACTCAAATAATTGTCAGCACAATCGGCTACCGCAAACTTAAAATGGTACGTCTCACCACAAATTACCGCAAAGGTAACTGGTATTGGTGTTGTAAACCCATTCATTGCATGAGTACTCCCAGTATTATCTATATAATATTCAGAGTTTAATCCAGGATGGATTGTACTAATTGTAATTGGTATACTTGTACCTGGAACTAATGCAAGGTTCATTGAACCATCTGGAAATCCAGCTGGTGAAGAATATGGTCCGGTAATACCAGGACCTGCAACAAAAAACCCAAATACATCATTAAAGCTAGTATTAACATATGTCAAATATTCTTCTGAAGCGAAAACAAAATTAAAACTTACTAAATTAGAAACTGGTACAAAATCAAATTCTAAAATTGCTGCATCTGTTGTAGAAGATATTGTTCCTATTCCTACCGCTGCTGCTGCCACATTTGCTACACTTAAAAGATCTGTATTTGAAATACCACTTACACTCACTGTACCTGCAGAAGTCGTTCCTGGTCCTCCAACCAATTCAGTGGTTGCTCCAGAAGAAATAACCACACCGTTTCCGAAACCAATGTCAGACGTGCCTCCAAATGACCCTATTTGCTGAGTTGTTCCAGTATATGTAACATTGGAAACTATAACACCTGGACCTACAAGATTATTGACATATTGATCAGGGGTTAATACACCCGTAGAAATTGTCATTTGCCCAAACAAACTAAATGAAAAAATAATCAAAATAAGCGTGATAATACTATTTTTATGCATGATTTAATTTTTGAATTACCTTATAGACTCGATAATTTTGATTTCAGTTGCACGAAATTCGATAAAAAAAATTTTACAACCTATTTATAAAATAAAATTTGCGATTTTTGAGGTGAAAAATAACAGATTTGTCATGAAAGCAACACAAAATTATATTAACGATAATAAAGACCGTTTTTTAAACGAATTAATTGATTTACTAAAAATTCCTTCTGTTTCTGCGGACCCTGCTTATTCAGACCATGTTCATAAAACAGCAGAATCCGTTGCAGATCATTTAAAAGTAATTGGTTTGGATAATGTTGAGATTTGTAAAACAGCTGGATACTCTGTTGTGTATGCTGATAAAATCATTGATTCTGCACTTCCTACTGTATTAGTTTACGGTCATTATGATGTGCAACCTGCAGATCCTATTGATTTATGGACAAGCCCTCCATTTGAACCTGTTATAAAAACGACTGCTATTCATCCAGAAGGTGCAATATTTGCTAGAGGCGCATGTGACGATAAAGGCCAAATGTTCATGCATGTAAAAGCGATGGAAGCAATGCTCAAATCAAATGAATTGCCATGCAACATAAAATTCATGATTGAGGGAGAAGAAGAAATTGGAAGCACCAATCTTGGAATTTTTGTAGAAAACAATCAAGAGAAATTAAAAGCTGATATTATTCTTATTTCAGATACTGGAATGATTGCAAATGATGTTCCAGCAATTACATCTGGTTTGAGAGGATTGAGTTATGTTGAGGTTGAAGTTACCGGCCCAAACCGCGATTTACATTCTGGTCTATATGGTGGTTGTGTAGGAAATCCTATTAATATTCTTACGAAAATGATTGCTTCGATGCATGACGAAAACAATCGAATTACAATTCCAGGGTTTTACGATAAAGTTGTTGATTTAACGGATGACGAAAGAGCAGAAATGGCAAAAGCACCTTTCTCATTGGAAAAATATTGTGATGCTTTAAATCTCAAGGAAGTTTCTGGTGAAAAAGGATATTCTACAATAGAAAGAGGTTCAATTCGTCCAACTTTAGATGTCAATGGTATTTGGGGAGGTTATACCGGAGAAGGTGCAAAGACTGTTATTCCCTCTAAAGCGTTTGCGAAAATTTCAATGCGCTTAGTTCCAGATCAAGATCCAGATGAAATAACACAATTGTTTATTGACCATTTTAATTCGATTGCTCCTGCTAGTGTTCGTGTTAAAGTTGTTCCCCATCACGGTGGAGAAGCAGTTGTTACGCCAACTAATTCAATTGGATATCAAGCAGCTTCAATGGCTTATGAAACAACATTCAACAAAAAACCTATTCCAATTCGAAGTGGTGGAAGTATTCCTATTGTAGCAATGTTTGAAAAAATATTGGGTTTAAAGACAATCTTAATGGGATTTGGTTTGGATAGTGATGCCATACATTCACCAAACGAACATTATGGTTTGTTCAATTATTACAAGGGAATTGAAACGATTCCACATTTCTTCAAGAATTTTACAGATTTATCTAAATAATTTAACGGGTCGTTTTCGACCCTTTTTTGTGTCATGAAAAAAATAATATTCGTTTCATTTTTTGCTGCTATCATCTCGTCTTGTGCAAACTTTGAAGAGCCTGAATTTATCAGTACAGAAGGAATTAAAATGGGCAAAATTGAAGCACGCAATATTTCGGTTACTGCGAATATTAAAGTTTCCAATCAAAATTGGTTTGCAATCAAAATAAAACCTTGCAACCTGGATGCATATATTGAGAATCAATACATGGGGAAAATTTTTCTTGAAAAGAAAGTGAAGATGAAGCCTAAAAGCGAAACGATATTATCTTTGCCATTAAGAGCTGAGTTAGCGGATGGTGCAATGATTACCGTTTTAAAGTATGCAACCAAAGACAAAGTTGACCTGCACATAAAAGGAAAAGTTAAAGCGGGTGTTTGGCTTATTTCAAAAAAGATTGATGTTGACGAAATAAAATCGATATCAGGTAAAAACTTGTTATTTGGAAGTCAAGATTAATACAATAGAATTAACTGATTTTCCCATAGAAAAAGGTCCATTTAGCCAGCTTTTTTTTGTAAAAGTGGATAGAAAAAACTGCAAAATTCACTGTAGAAATAAACGTCATCATGCATAAAGCGTATCACCATAAGAAGTTTCATTGAAAATTGCCCCTTACTCCTCCAAATAAACCCGATGTACTCTTTTTGAAATACTCGTCATTACTTCATAAGGAATTGTGTCCATTTGAGCCGCAAATTTTTCAATGGTTTGTTTTCCTCCAATGATTACTACTTTATCCCCTTCTTTCACCTGTAGTTTCGTGACGTCAACCATGATCATATCCATACATACTTTTCCAATTGTTGGGCAAAACGTTTCATGTATATAAACACCCCCTTTTCCATTGCTTAAATTCCGGCGGAATCCATCTGCATAACCAACAGGTATTATGGCAATTTTAATAAGTTTTTCAGCTATAAATGCTCGGTTATATCCGACACTTTCTCCTTTAGAAAGCTCCTTAATTTGAGATATGGCACTCGACCATTTCAAAACAGGTTGTAACTTCTGTTTCAAAACAGGATTTGCCGTCATTCCGTACATTCCTATTCCCAAACGCACCATTTCATATTGGGCATTCGGATAATTTGCAATCCCTTCAGAATTTAAAATATGCCTATCAAAATGGTAATTCAAATGGTGATTTAATAACTGAGTTGCTTGGTGAAATTGCTTGATTTGATGTTCTGTAAATCTTTTGTCACGACGGTTATCTGAATCAGCCAAATGTGAATAAACAGATTTTACTCGAATTTCAGGTTGTGCTTGCAAAATTTCGCACACTCGAGGAATGTCTTTTAACTCAAATCCGAGACGTCTCATTCCAGTATCCAATTTCAAATGAATAGGATATGTAGACTGACCTTGAAAAATTAATTCTTTGATAAATTGATCCAATTGATTGAACGAATAAATTGCAGGTTCAAGTTGATAATTAATACAATCCTCAAAACCATCTTCTTCAGAATTCATCACTAAAATTGGCAGTTTTATTCCTTGTTTACGTAATTCAACTCCTTCATCCGAATATGCAACACCTAAATAATCTATTCCTTGTTGTTCAAAAAAGGCAGCCATTTTTTCTACTCCAGAACCATAAGATTGTGCTTTTACCATCGCCAAGATTTTTGTTTCAGGAAGTAGCAAGGATTTAAACAAAGTAATATTACGTCGAACTCCAGATAAATCAATTTCTAAGAATGTTTTATGGTTCTTCAATCGGAATTGTTTGGCCAATCGTTGCATGTCGGCTTTTCTTGTTCCTTTGATTAAAACAACGGCGTTTTCAAAACTTGCTTTCAGCTTTTCATTGTTGCGAATAATAAACAATTGATCCGGTTCATATGCCTTTACAATCTTTTCAACTTCTTCTTTTCGGAAATAATTATCTTCGTCAAGTCCTATAATAACAATCCTTTTTCGATCATTTGCAACTCGCATTTGGTATTCTAAAGAATGATTCAAAGCATCTAAATCAAGATTGTACGTATCATTTATAATCGTGTTTGAATTGATTCCTTCAAACGTTTCCATTCGCAATGCCAACTGAGGCAAGGTTGAAATTCGTTCCTTCAAAACTTTTGTTTCTTCCAAAAACAATTTAGCTAAAGCAATAGCTACAAGTGCATTACTCCTACTCGCCAAATCGTCAAACGGAACAAACGACAATTCTTTTTTAAAGGATTCAGGCTTTAAACTAACACCATTTATTTTTTTATTTTGTTCTAATGTGAGCTGAATCGTTGACGGATAAAATGTTTTTTGAATTCCATTAAACAAATTCAATTTCTCTAATAAATGTTCTTCCGTGGTTTTGAAATTCTCTTCATGACTGCGTCCAAAAGAGGCAAAAACGCCTAACGTTGGTTGAACAATTTCAGCCAAACGTTTCATTTCACCAGGCTTAGAAATCCCAACTTCAATAATAGCGACATCACAATCAGCGTGTAATTCGAGCAATGACAACGCTACACCCAATTGAGAATTATAACTTTTTGGACTTCTAATGATGCGCAAACTTGGACTCAATAAATGATACAACCATTCTTTAACAGTTGTTTTTCCAGCGCTTCCAGTTATTGCGATAATGGGATAATTGAATTGTCTTCTATGAGCATGTGCCAAATCTTGCAAAGCACTCAAACAATCATTTACTTTTATAAAATGTGCTTCAGGAAACTTCTTTAAATCAACAGATTTCGACACTACAAAAACGCGTATTCCCTTCGAATAGGCTAATTCTATGAAAGTATGTCCATCTCTAAATTCGCCTAATAAAGCAAAAAATACGGTGTTTTCTCCTTGAATTATTTTACGCGTATCGTAAACAATTTGATCCACATACATTGAAGCATTCCCTGTTAAGGAAGTGCCATTTATTACTTTACAAAAATCTGTGTATGTTTTATTTAATTTCAAGTTGATTGATATTGAAGCACGTGCGACAAAGCGGTTTATATTTTTCGGTAGCTCCTACCAAAACTTGTTCTTTTTCTATTGCCGTACGATGCGAAAACTGGGCTAAGTTACCACAAGAAACGCAAATAGCATGTACTTTAGTAACATATTCTGCAATTGCCAATAATTTCGGCATTGGACCAAAAGGTTCCCCTAAATAATCCATATCCAAACCAGCTAAAATAACGCGCACACCTTTAGATGCAAGAATATTGCAAGCCTCTACAATTCCTTCATCAAAAAACTGTGCTTCATCGATTGCAACAACCATTTCATTCGTCCAGATTTGTAGAATTTCTCTAGAATCGTTCACTGCAATAGCCTTCAAACTACTTCCTTGATGGCTCACAACATTTTCTTCACTGTATCTGTCATCTATAATCGGTTTAAAAAGTAATAATTTCTGATTTGCAAATTGTGCTCTTTTCAATCGGCGAATTAATTCTTCCGTCTTACCAGAAAACATTGAGCCACAAACGACTTCAATCCAACCATTCATTCTTCCATTACCAGGAAATTGTTCTAGAAACATGCGCTATTTTTACTATAAGGTTATTAACAAATCAACGAAGAGAAGTTTATGAAAAGCGAAGTGGCTTGTACAAACTTCAACGGTAACTTTACAGTCTAAAAGTCGTTAATTTTGTTCTTTCTAGCACGTACAACGTTAGCAACTTTAATAAAATGTTGAAAAATAGATACTTTATACATATGGCAACCAATAGCTCTTTCGAATCAAATATTTCTGCCATTCAGGCGGCAATCACTAACTTAAACACAGGAAAACTAACACAAGAGGAATTAGAATCTCTTGTTGAAAACGCAAAAGAAGTTTACGAACGTGCCGTTGTTTTGCGTTTCAAAGCATACGAAGAAAAAGTGTTTGGAGTAAAAGAAATAGTTGAAACACCTGAAATTGAAATGGCTGTTGAAGAGATTTCTGAATTAGATCTGGATATTTCTGATGAAACATTAGAGGAGAAAGAGGAAGAAACTGAAAATTTTGAAGAAAACACAGAAGAAATCATAGAGGAAAATCCATCTTTTGATTTTTCATTATTCTCTGATACTGTTGAGGAGGTTCAAGAAGAAGAATTAGAGGAAAACGCAGTTGAGCATGTTTCTGTAACTGCTACACAATCGGATGATTTTGGAATCCACGAGGAGAAAATCATTATGGAACAAGTTACTCTCACTCCAACTGGCGACGAAAACAGAGCATTTCTAGACAAATTCACCAAAAAAGATATGTCTTCTTACAACCAAATAAGTAGCGCAAAAATTGTTACGTTAATTGGTGCGTTTGGATTAAACGAACGTTTGCAATACATCAATGAGTTATTTGATGGTTCAAGCGAAGATTTTTCAGAAGCAATAAAGGCAATCGATAATTTTAATTCTCTGGAAGAAGCACTTATAAAAGCTTCAACTTTTGCAAACCAGCATGACTGGGATAATTCAAGTGAAACAGTTGAAGAATTTGTGCATAAAATCAAAAGACGTTATGTTTAAAACAATCCTTCTCTTCTTTCTGTTTGCTCCCCAGTTCACTTTTGGTCAAATTGAAGAAGTTAGAAGAATTACACAAACACTTTGTTCTCCTGAATTTCATGGTCGAGGTTATGTCAATAAAGGCGATTCAATTGCAGCTGAATTTATTGTTTCAGAATTTAAAAAAATCGGATTAAAACCTTTAAAAAAATCTCATTTTCAGTCGTTTTCACTGGATGTCAATACTTTTCCAGATAAAATGTCCATTGAAATGGGTAAAAAATCCCTAATTCCAGGCGTTCATTTTTTGGTTGACCCTGCAAGTGCAAGCTTTAATGGCGTTTTAAAACAAAAAAGAATTTCTGTTGCTACTGCTTTGGATGAAGCCAAGTTAACACAAGAATTGATGGATTTACTGAAAGAAGGTAAATTCAATTCGGTCGCATTTGATTTTGAGGGTCTTTCTGCTGATACTTTGAAAAAGCTAGCTGGTTTAACAGAAATGATTGCTGGGGTTTTACCAGTAATTGAAGTGATGGACCGTAAATTTACCTGGTCAGTTGCATCCGAACAATTGAAATTTCCGTTAATTCAAATTCAAGCACATTCATTCAGTTTTGAACAAGAACTTGGGGTCAGCATTGACGCAAAATTGATTCAAAACTACACTTCTCGTAATGTTTTCGGCTATTTACCTGGAAAGAAAAAATGTGGCAAAACGGTCGTTTATTCCGCTCATTACGATCATTTAGGTCGCATGGGAACTGACACTTATTTTCCCGGCGGGAATGATAATGCAAGCGGCACAGCAATGCTGATTAGTATGGCCAAGTACTTCAAAGAAAACCCTGTTGATTACAACATATTGTTCATTGCATTTGCTGGAGAAGAAGCAGGTTTGGTTGGTTCCAAGTATTTTGTAGAGAATCCTTTGTTGAAATTGGATAAAATTGAATTTCTACTTAACCTTGATATCATGGGAAGTGGTGAAGAAGGAATTACGGTGGTCAATGCAACACTTTTCGACAATGAATTCAAAGAATTACAGAAAATAAATGAAGAAAAAAAACTGTTAACACAAGTAAAAGCTAGAGGTCCAGCTGCAAATTCAGATCACTATTGGTTTACCCAAAAAGGCGTTCCAGCATTCTTCATTTATACCATGGGTCCCAACAAAAACTACCACGATGTATATGATACTTATGAGAATTTGAGTTTTGTGGAATATCAGGATATTACAACGTTATTGGTAGAATTCACTAAAAACATAACTAAAAAATAATTTTTTAGTTGGGTGATTTTCTTTATTTTCACATTATTATCAATTAAAAACCAACAATTATATGAAAAAAACAGTACTATTATTTGGCTTAATCTCACTGAATACTATTGCTTTCGGTCAGACAGAAACACAAGCTATAAAACCAAGTAATTCGGCTATTGAAACGAGTTTATTTCAATCTAGAAAACCTGCAGATGGGCATCCAGCAGTTTTTGCAGACAAAGCAGAATTAGACGCTAAAAAAGCAGACAAGATCGACAAAACAAAACAAAAGTTGATGGAAAACAAAGATAATCCTGAAATGGTAAAATTTTTACAAGAAGATTTATGGAGATTTGAAAATGCAATTGCTAAAGAAATAAAAAAATAATTATGAAAAAAATACTACTTATAGCTTTTGGTGGTTTATTTATAACTGCTAATTCAATACAAGCTCAATGCACATTTACTGGTTTGAATCCTGTTCATTGTGCAAATGACTTACCTGATAATTTAGTTCCTTCTGGTTCAGGATTTTTTGCTGGTCCAGGTGTGTCTGGAACAACTTTCGATCCTGTGATTGCTGGGCCAGGAACACATACGATTAACTATATTGAAGGATCTGGTTATTCAATTGATCAAACTGGAACTTATGCACTAATTCCAGGATCTGGAACATCAGTACCTTTAAGTGATGATCAAATGTCTGGAATTTTACCTATTGGATTTTCTTTCAATTTTTTCGGAAATAATTACACAGATTTTTACTTAAGTTCAAATGGATTCATTCAATTTACCAATGATTTTAATTCTGGTTGCTGCAGCGGGCAATTAATTCCAAATCCTTTTACTCCAAATAATTTAATTGCATTTTCTTGGGACGATATGTATCCTCCAGGAGGTGGAATTGTGGAATACTTCACAACTGGTGTTTCTCCAAATCAAAAATTAGTTATTAATTTCTTCGATATTAATTTTTGCTGTTCTTCCGGTACTCCAATGGTAAAAACACAAATGGTATTAAATGAAACCACTAACATAATTGAAATAAATACGCAATATGCAAATGGCGTCAGCCCTGGTACAATGGGCATAGAAAACATAGATGGTACAATTGCATTAGCAGTACCGGGTAGAAATTCAGCTGCGTGGCCTAGTCTGGTGAATGATTATGTTGCATTTATACCTTCAACGCTTTGTTCATCCAGTCAAACAGTTGTTGTAAATCCTTTACCACCAGTTGATGCTTTAGTTAGCTTGAATCCAGGTTGCATTGGTGAAACAGTAATTTTCACTGGTGCTGGTGCAGATACATATTTATGGGACAATGGTGTTGTTAATGGTGATCCATATACAGTGACTGGCCCTGGGATATTTACAGTTATAGGAACAGAGGCTATTAATGGTTGTACAAATACTGATTTTGTAGATCTTACTACCGTTTTAAGTCCGACTATTTCACTATCAACAAACGACGAAATGTTCGGAAATGATGGAAGTGTTAATTTAACAATTCTATCAGGTATAGTTCCATTTACTTTTGATTGGAATAATGATGGAATTGGTGATAATGATGACAACAATGATTTAGGTAATATTCCAGCTGGGACTTATATTGTTATTATGACCGATGGAAATGGTTGCCATGCAACAGCGACTGCCACTGTAGGCAGTCAACTAGGGTTAACCGATCTTTCCGGAGTTACTTTTTCAATTCAACCAAATCCGTCAACTGGGATTTTCCAAATCGTTTTTGCTAATGAAATGACAGACATTAACGCAAATCTTGAAATTGTAAATGCACTTGGACAAAAAGTTGTAACAAATAAAGTTGAATCAAAAATTATCGATGTCAATATTACTGAGCAGGAAGCAGGCGTTTATTACGTGAAAATTATCACTGAAAAAGGAACATCAATTAAATCAATTATTATCAAATAATCGGTTTAATAAAATTGCTTATTGTAAACCTCGTGAAAATATCACGAGGTTTTTTTTATCTCCTCTATTCCATTTATTTTAAAAGAATTATCCCTAATTTGGTGCTTCTAATTACTTGTTATGAAATTCACACTTTTACTACTTTCATTCTTTAGCGTATTGACTGTTCTTGGGCAACCTTATGGTGGTGGAGAAAAAGTAAAAGTTAAGCAAAATTCCCTAAAAGCAGCTCAATGCACACCCCCAACTACAACTACATATCTTGATTTGAACAATGTTAATGCTATGGTGCACACTGCTGGAAATCTATGGCAAGTACCCAACCAAAATTATTCTCAGTATGAGATTCCTAAGAATTCAGGAATTATGGCCTTGTTCACAGCAGCTCTTTGGTTAGGAGGAACAGATGTCAATAATCAATTAAAACTCGCAGCATTGCGTTATAGAAATGGACAAGATTATTGGACTGGACCACTTTCTCAGGTTTATGCAGAAACGACATATGAAAATTGTAGCAAATACGACAAACATTTTGTTACAACCCAAGATTTAGTTCGCGAATTTAACGCTTGGTTTCAAGCTGGCGTTGATGACGGTGCAAATGGCACAACTACTCAAGGTGAATTGTTTCCAGGATATACTGTTCCAAACATCATCAAAGATTGGCCTGCACATGGAGATATTTCTCAAGGACAAGATTATTATTTAGCGCCGTTTTATGACAAAAATCAAGATGGGATTTACAATTGGACAGATGGAGATTATCCGTGGCATGATATAGACAAAACAAAAGAATGTAAAATTGATCGTACAGTTTCGCTTTATGGCGATATCAATTATTGGTGGGTTATGAATGATAAAGGAAATATTCATACTGAAACTGGTGCTGATCCTATTGGAATGGAAATACGTGCTCAAGCATTTTCTTTTGCTTCCAACGATGAAATCAATAACATGACTTTCTATAATTATGAATTAATAAACCGCGGTACTCAAACACTTTTCAATACATATTTCGGATTTTTCACAGATGGTGCACTTGGTGATCCATATGACGATTACGTAGGGTGTGATGTAACTCGAGGATTAGGTTATTACTACAATGGTGATAATCTTGATTCGGATAATTCTGGATATAAAGGATATGGTGCTTCACCTCCAGCAGTTGGTGTTGATTTCTTTGAAGGACCTTATCAAGATGATGATGGCATTGATAATGCTTTTGGAATTGGAATCAACGAAGCGCTCAATGGAATTGGATTCGGAGATGGTGTAGTTGACAATGAACGTTTTGGAATGAGGCGTTTTTTATATTATTCTAACACTACCAATGGTGCAGATCCAAGCCAGACAGATCCAATCAATGCATCAGATTATTATAATTATTTAAGTGGGTTTTGGAAGGATGGTTCCCCATTTTATTATGGAGGAAGCGGGCATCAATCTGATAGTCAAGCTGACCCAACTATGCCATGTCAGTTTATGTTTCCCGGTGATACTGATCCATTAGGTTGGGGAACAAGCGGAAGTCCTCAGGAACCTTGGACAGAAATTTCATCCAATAATGTTCCGAATGACAGAAGATTTGTAGAGTCAGCTGGGCCATTTGTACTAAAACCAGGTGCTGTCAATAATATTACAGTTGGAGTTGTATGGGCAAGAGCAACAAGTGGTGATCCGTTTGCTTCTGTATTAAAATTAAGACAAGCTGATGATAAAGCACAAGCATTATTTGAAAATTGTTTTAAAGTATTAGATGGTCCACATTCTCCGGATTTACATATTCAAGAATTAGAAAATGAATTGATTCTGACCTTGACCAATTCTTCAAATTCCAACAATTACAATGAGCAATATGAAGAAAAAGATCCTTTTATTGTCTCAACTGACCCAAATGCTGACAAATCATATCATTTCCAAGGCTATCAAATTTATCAGTTACAGAATAAACAAGCGACATTATCTGATCTGACAAATCCAGAAAAGGCAAGACTTGTCGCGCAATGTGACATTGAAGATGGGATTTCAAAAATCATCAATTTCGAATTTGACGAAGATTTAGGAGCAAGTATCCCTG
>VFKM01000029.1 GCA_009885545.1 Flavobacteriales bacterium | reverse complement strand
GTCCTATTACCACAACACAAACAGTTTGGATGTATGATATTAGTGGGGCTTGTTTTGATGAAGAATCATTCGTTGTAACGATAAACAATACACCGTCTATCACAAATCCTGGTCCTCAAATAGCATGTGCAACATATGCACTTCCAGCTATCGTAGGAACAAACCTTTCTAGTACAGAAGCATATTATGATGACTCACAAGCATTGGGAGGAGTAGCTATCACAGGACCTATCACAACAACGCAAACAGTTTGGATTTATGATGCTGAAGGGACTTGTTCGGATGAAACAAGCTTTACAGTAACAATTGATCCTCTTCCAATTGTTACATCTGTCACAGGAGGTGCAACATATTGTGCAGGTGATTTGGTTACAGACATTGAGGTTGCTGTTACCGGTTCTGCAAACTGGACGATAGATTACACGCTTGATGGAGTGGCTCAAACAGCTACAGGTTCAGCAAGTCCAATAGTTTTGGGATCTGCTGCAGGAGTTTATGTTGTAACAAATGTAACGGATGCCAATTGTACAAATACAGCATCTGGAATACAAACAATTGTTATCAATGCTATACCATCTGCACCAACTGCAGGAATGGATACGACATATTGTACAAGTTGGAGCTATTTAGCTATGACGGCGTCAGGATCTAGTGGAACGTACACATGGTATTCGGATGCAGGATTAAGCAGTGTTTTAGGTACAGGTGGATCTTTACTTCCAGCGGAAGTAATAGGATCAACAACGTATTATGTAACTGAGACATTGTTGGGATGCGAAGGTCCAGCAAGTAGTGTGACTATCACAATTCAGGATTGTGAAATTATTGTACCGACAGCCTTCACTCCTGATGGAGATTTAGTAAACGATTTTTGGCAGATTTTGGATTTGGATGAAGTCTATTCAAACAACGTTGTAATGGTTTACAATCGATGGGGAAGTTTATTGTACCAATCTGATGAAGGAGCATATGCATCAAAACCATGGGATGGCACTTTTGAAGGAAATGCTCTACCAGTTGGATCATACTATTTCATCATTGACTTTAACCTAGAAGATGTAGAACCGATGAAAGGAATTGTATCGATTATCTTAGAATAAAAAAAGGAAAGTGAGATGCGAGTCTCACTTTTTTGTTTTTTATAAAGATGTTCCTTCAACAGTTTTTTTTGAACCGATAATTATTTAATTCAATTTATTTGACTTTGATTCCAATTGGAAATTCAGGTGGAATTGCCTCGTCAATCTTACTTGATTTAATAGGCGAGCTAAGTGTTCATTGAGTTGCTATATGATATAGTAAATTCACTTCATAATGATGTGTGTTACCTATAGCCATTACAAGATACTTTTACTTGTTGAAATGACTTTTTACAAAAGCATTCTTTTCATTATCCGTCATTTTATCAGCTGATTCAATATCAATTTTTTTATCCTTAAAATGTAAATCCTTATCCAAGAAATTATAAAGCTCAGTTTTTGCATTTGTCGGACCAAACAAAAGTACATGATCGTAGTTCAAAATCTCATCTGCTATTTTTTTGTAATACGCATCATGCATTTGTTGTTCTTTATTGTGCATCAGATTTTCACTTCTACTCAAAGCCTCTTCTTTAACATTAAAGTTAAAGCTTGATATTATTGAAGAATTATTTTTTTCTGTTTTTAAATCGATGAAGTTGGCTGTTGAATGATCCAACCAAATTCCAATTTTTTTTTTCGTTTCCATAATTTGTTTTTTTATTGAATAAATATTTCTTTATTGCTTAGAAATTCAGCTAACGATTAACTGAGACGTTTCTGTTATATGACTGTCAACGCATGTTTTTTATATAGGTACTTTGCCCGGTAAATTAAATTTACTTTGTTTCTGACTTTTTTTAATTTTTGAAATTGTAAGTTTTAGTGATTACTATTCCTGCCAAGTATTGTTTCTAATGAAGCTTTTAGTTTATCAATTGCACCTGAAACGGCTAGTTCAATATTATCAGCTTGGTAATTCACAGCAAATGGTTGTTTGCCTTCAATTCGGGCTTCCATTAAACATCGGATATCTTTTAGTCCTTCTTTTTTGCCGTTTTCATCCGTGATATGCACTTCTATCCTAGAAATTTCAGATTGGAATCTTTTTAGTTCTTCTGCAATTTGGGCAGTAAAGAAATCTTGGTGTCTTTCATCCCCATTTATTGTTTTATCAGTATTGAATTGAATCTTCATAGAAGTATCTTTTTAAGTTTGTATTGAGTTTGTTATTTCTTTTCAAGAAGTTTTTTCTTTTCCAGAAATTCATTATTGTCGATTTCACCTGAAGCAAATCGCTTTTTTAATAGATCAAGAGGAGTATCTTTTTTTAATCTTTGGCCAGGAATATTATAAGGAACGGCGAAAATCCAAATTAGAAATATAACCCAAACGATCCACCAAAAAAAGTGCATTCCCCAAAGTTGGTAGTTTTCATGCATGTACATTTTTCTTTTTTTTTGTTGTTATCTTCAATTCCGTTGAAGCTCTGTTTGTGTATTTTAACATTGTTTTTGCTAGCCCTTATCTTCTTCTAAATTGTTATGGGCATCTCCTCCTAAACTATAATAGTTGTTTTCCTCATCTTCATTTCCCATTTTTTCTTGCTTGTCATCTAATTCTGATCCCGGAATATCTAAATCACTGCCTGTTAAAACATCAATAAAATCTTTTTCATTCATTGTGCCTGGAATTTCATTTGGCGTTTTCCGCTTCGTTAAATCTTCAGGATTCAGGTCAGTTTCTTCCTTCCAATGGTTATAGACATCTTCTGAAGGTGGATTTTCAGGATATCCCGAAAGATCTGGTTTCGTTGTTGTTTTTGCTTTTTCGTTCATATTGATTGATTTTATACTGTCAATTGACAAATGTTGATTCGAATAATTCCTTAAAAGTTCAACTAACGAATTGTAATATTCCTCTAGGTTATTCGTATTTACACCATTGCTCGTGCTTCTTGAAAATTTAACAGGAATCTCTATTAAGTATTTCGATAATTCAGGATATTCTTTCTGTATTTTCATCGTAATGAATAAAATATCTTTATCTACTTCTTTTTCAGTTTTCATGAAACATGGTTTTAATTATTGATTTACAACACTGTATTTTTTTCACAAAACCTATAAGTAGCATATTTTAGTTGCTACTTATAGGAAGTTTGAAGATTGTTTTAGCCTATAAAAGAATGTTGTTTAACATCTTCCTTTTGTGCTTCATATGCAAGATTTGAATGACCATGAGCTTCAATTGTGCTTTTTGCAGCTTTTTTATGATTTTTATTCTCATGGTATTTTGCAGCTTCTATGTGACTTTTTGCAGCAGCCTTAAAATGTGTCGCTGCTTTTAGGTGGTTATCAATACCAATTTGATTATCCGTTTTAGGAATGGTTTGAAGTTCTGAACTAGTTTTTTTTGTTGTATTTTTCATGATTAATATTTTAATAAGTTCTTCAGTGCCGCTGTCGACCGGTCGTCAGTTCTGCTGTTGCTCAGTTATTTGTTTTTTAAAATTATACTTTAGCATATGCAAGTTCTTCGCAAATCGCAGCGCATTTTTCACAAGCTTCGACGCATTCTTTGCACGAATCATGATGTGAAGCATGTTTCGCACATTCAATTGCACAGGCTGTACAAATTTCAGAACATAAAGCATGTAAGCTAGCTCCAAATTGAGAACCTCTTGCTTCAAAACGGGCACACAATGCGCAAATGTCAGCACAGTCGCGACATAATAAAACACATTCTTTGTTGCCAGAGTTAACGCAATCAGTGATACAACTTTCACAAGTTGTCAAACACGCTAAACACGCGTCAATAAGATTTTTTAAAGTTTTCATGATGATTTTTTTTCATTGAGAATAAGTTTCTCAACTTTATAAAGGTGTGTTCAATTGCGCTCTAAAGTCTTACACAATTATTTAAAAGAGTTATGTTATTCACACATCTAGCAAGCCAAAAGCATTTTTATTGTCATAAAAAAAACTGTGTGGTCAACGAATTTAAAGATGCTGAATCAGAATTGGTTTTTAATATGTCTTACTTTTATTATGATTTCGAAATCGATAGTTTTATTGATTAAATCAATAGCACATTAATTTAATACAAATTCAGAAACTAAAATTCTGCAATTCATAGCATCTTTTCCCCATGGTAAAATTAGTAACATAGAATTAGGCGATTTTCCCTAGATTAACGACCAAATCTTTGTTTATTCTTAAAATTAGATTTGAACTACGTAGTTATACGTAGTTGTACATCGCACTATATACTTAAATAAAGGAAAACTAATGGGATATTGCAGCTATATGAAATAATACAGGCTAATATTGATATATAATTGAAATATAAATTACTCAATATGAAATTTAATTGTGCAATTCACCTCTTTTTGATGATTTTTTCCGCATACACTTATGGGCAAATTCAAAATAATGGCAACATGCGTATTCACAATGATGTCAACCTTGGAGTTTTTGGAAATTTCACAAACAATGGTAGTTTTACCAATAATTCCGGAACCCTTTATGCTACTGGGTCGGTCTCCCAAACCTTTAATGGTACCAATCTTATCAATGTGAATAATTTAACTATTGTTAAAGCAAGTAATTCTTTGTTTATCGATAATATAATTCAAATAGTAAACGAGCTGACATTTAATAATGGACTGATTAATACAAACATCGTTAATAACAATAGTAAATATGTTGAGTTTATGCCTGGTGCTACTTACCAAAATGCAAGTAATGTCAGTCATATTAATGGAGCTGTTAAAAAAAATGGGAATACTCAATTTGACTTTCCAATCGGGAACAATACTTTATTACGACCTATTAAAATATCAGCACCTTCATTAATAACAGATCACTTTACAGGATATTATGTAGATAATGATCCAAACGCACAGTACGACAGATCTTCTCTTGGCATACCGATTGACCACGTTAGTGCTTGCGAATATTGGATGCTCAATAGAACAGGAGGATTATCTGATGTGGAAGTTACTTTATCATGGAACACAAATTCATGTGGAGTTACAAATCTTTGTGATTTAGTGGTTGCACAATGGGAGGACACGATTTGGAATTCAAAAGGAAATGGAGGAGTGGCTGGTAATTTTATTTCAGGCAATGTTGTTTCAGGAAATAATTGTGCGAATGCAATTGCAGTATCGAGCTTTGGAGCGTTTACTTTAGGTTCAATTTCGAGTAGTAATCCATTACCAATTGAGCTGCTTTCGTTTGACGCAGTGGCTTGCCAAGATGAGGTGTGTTTATCATGGGAAACAGCATCAGAAGTGAATAATGATTTTTTTACAGTCGAAAAATCTCAACTAGGATACGAATGGGAGAGTGTCGTAAAAATTGATGGAGCGGGTAATTCACAGGAAATAATCAAGTATAGTACTCAAGATAATTTTCCCTATTCAAGGCACTCTTATTACAGATTAAAACAAACAGATTATGATGGACAAGTCTCTTATTCAGATATTCGAACGGTACATTTTGACAATGGACAACAAAATAAATTATCAATTTTTCCGAACCCATCGCTAAATGAAATATTTATTAGGGGTCTGAAGTCTGACATATCGGATTTAAAAATTTACAACTCAATGAATCAGGATGTTACATCCTCAACAAGTATCATTGATTCGAGTATTAGCAATTTGAAAATGGATATTTCAGCACTGTCAAATGGAATATATTTTATTAAAACGATGTCTGACTTTGGTTTAATCATCAAACAATGATTATGGGTACCTTAATGAACAAACTGATTAAATAGAAAAACATAAAAAATTTAGAAACCATGAAAAAAAACTTAACTATTCTAGTTTTAGCAATTACTTTTAGTTTGCAATCGCAAGTTAAAATTGGAGATAATCCAACAATAATTGGTTCGTCATCCATATTAGAGCTCGAAAGCACAACTAGCGGATTATTAATAACACGATTAACAACGTCTCAGCGAGACTTAATCATTTCTCCTCCCAACGGTTTAACTGTGTTTAATACCCAAACTAACACGATGGATGTATACCGTGTAGACCATTGGGAATCTACTGTTTATAAGAATCCAAATGACAAAGTAGTTTATGTTTATTCGCTGTCAGATCTCCCAGCACCTTCCGGTTCTGTTATAACATTAGACGCAAACTCCATGTACATATTCAAAGGAATAGTCAATATCTCACCTTATTATTTAGAATTGAATGGGGCCAATTTGAAAGGTATTGATCCAGCTCGTGACGGTGTAACTTCCACTGTTAGTGGCGCAATTTTGAGAAGCACTTCTGTTTCCGTCTTCATGCAAGATTTAGTGATAATTCCTTTAAGCGGAGCTACAAAAGCCTATGATTTTAATGATGTTACAGGTACAAAGTTTTGCAATCTTTTTTCAGGGAATTCGGTGGTAGAAATTGGAATCCCTAGTTTAGGAGTAGGTCAAATTAGTGGGTTCAAGGCTGCAACAATAATTGAAAATTATTGGAAAACAGCTGACGGTTTAAAAGTAGGAGGTACCATGGGTAAATTTTGCTGTGCATACACATTTATAACTGATCTCACAGCTGGATCAGGCATAGAGTTTTTAACTGGTTTAACAATTGATGACATCGATCTTTCAAATAATTATTTTGTTTATACTGGTCAAAAGGGCGTTAAACTCAACGCTGGTGCTTCAGTTAATAGAGGACGAATGACTACTAATATGTTTAGAGGAGTTGGAAGTCCATTAGATGGATTAGATTCATACTCCTTAGGATGGAGTATGAAGCAAAACACAGATATACCTGATTCAAGAGCTTATAGTTTTATCTATTTTAATAGCAACGCGACGGTCACTTCATTGCCGAGTGCTACACCGAATTACTATAAGATTCAGGGCGCTACCACAACAATTGACCAAAAGAGGTTCACTGCTACTAATAATAGAATTACTTACACTGGTGTTGACCCTCTTACAGGAAGAGTTTCTGTTGTAGTCAGTGCAAATGCGCCAGCAAATAATGCAGATTTTTCAATAGGGATTGCAAAAAATGGGATAATGTTAACTGCTCCGGTTTCGTCAATGGCTGCCGCAACAAATGGCCAATCATTTCAAATTATTTTAAACACCGAAACCAACCTTGTTAACGGAGATTATATTGAAGTTTTCATTGGTCGAAATAACAGCAACACCTCTTCTTTAACAGTTAAAGAATTGCAATTTAGAGTAACGGATTAATACCAATACTAAACGAAAAAAGTATGAAAGACCTTGGAATTTTCTAAAAAAGGTTAATTCTTATTTAAAAAAGACACTAAGCAATATGGAGTTTTTGATTTTTATGTTATTCCATTTATCAATAGACTAAACTAGTAGAAGTTTGCTTTTTTGTATGCATGTTTTTATAAATGGAGTAAACGGAAATTACTTTTTATTTGTTTAACTGGAATAAGTTGATAGTCATTTTTGGTTTGCAACTTTGGGAAACAAAATCATTTTCAAATAAGTATAATATCCGCCTTGGAGGATTGATGATCATCAAGTTTGCTCTATTATATAATTTAAGAATAAACAATTCGTGTTTTTAGGCAATTAACTTGCTTGGAGTTTTTAGTTCGATAAAGTAGCCTCGAAATTAAAAACAGTTTATTTTCAAGTAGTTAATGATTCGATTTCTATCCGATATTTTTATTTCTAATGTGTGAATTGTACAATTTTTTTTAAAGGTTCCGTAACAATTGTAGATTTAAAATCACTTTACTTTGTTCAGTCTGCACATTTTTCCGATCTCTTTAATAAAGTTATAGTTTTTTTTACTTTCCATTTTAAATAACAGAAATGCAAAAGCAGAAGTTCATTTGAAAAAAATCAAATGACATAAAATGAATCAAATCAAATCAAATCAAATGGATTCAAACATAGATGAATATGAATACGCAAGAAGTTTAATTGAAGCGAGTTTAGACCCATTGGTTACCATAAATGCAGATGGTAAAATTATGGATGTTAATGGGGCGATGCTTAAAATTACCGATAAGAAACGAGAAAAATTAATAGGCACCGACTTCAAAGATTATTTCACTGACCCAGAAAAAGCACGTGAAGTTTATCAGCAGGTATTTGCAAAAGGTTTTGTTACGGATTACCCATTAACGATAAAAGATGGCGTGTTAACCGATGTGCTTTTTAATGGCTCAGTATTTAAAAATAAGCAAGGGAAAGTACAAGGTGCTGTAGTGGTAGCGAGAGATGTTACCGAACGAAAAAAAGCAGAATTAGAAATCATTAAAACAGCTGATCAATTGCGTCATCTAACAACTCACCTCCAGACGGTGCGTGAAGAAGAACGTATACGTATTGGCAGGGAAATAC
>VFKM01000176.1 GCA_009885545.1 Flavobacteriales bacterium | reverse complement strand
CTCCTCAAAAAAGAAAACCCTTTAACAAACGACCAAAGTTTAAAGGTCCTCGAAAGGAAAGTCCAACGAATTCTTAAATGTGTTAAAAAGTAGATATGAAACGCACGCTTTTTTTATTTCTGTTTTTCATTTCAGGCGTAATTGTTTTTTACTTTGTAAATACGTCAGTCAAAGAAAAACCACTTCCAATTATCAATCCTGTTGATGTGAATGAAGAAATGGTTGATCCAGAACTTCTGAGAATTGGTAATGGACATACTATTGGTAATTTTGCTTTTAAAGACCAAAACAATAAAACAATCACACAAAATGAGGTGAAAGGAAAAGTTTTCGTTGCCGAATATTTTTTTACGACCTGCGGTACAATATGCCCGAAAATGAACCAACAGATGCAACGTGTTCATAAGGCTTTTAAAAGTGAAAAGAATTTCAAAATTTTGAGTTTTACGGTGAATGCGAAAGTGGATACTGTGGAACAAATGAAAAGATATGCTGATGAACATCAAGCTGATGGAAATCATTGGCATTTTTTAACTGGGAAACAAGAGGATTTATACGCGTTAGCAAGAAAATCCTTTTTTGTTCTAAAACCAGCAGAAGCTGAAAATCAAGGCGATATTGGGAGCGATTTTATTCACACCAATAATTTTGTTTTAGTAGACAAAAAAATGCGAATAAGAGGCTATTATGATGGAACTTCAATCAAAGAGGTTGATCGTTTAATCAGAGACGTTGATTTATTATTAAATGAGTGATTTTGTGGCTATTATTCACATTGATAGTATGATTTTGTATATTTGAGCATACTTAATCAAATCAAAATGAAAAAAATTCTTGCTGTAAGTTTAGTCTTGTTCTCCTTTCAACTATTTTCTCAAAGCAATATCACCGTTGGTACTACAACTGTAGAGGTTGATACAATTTATACAGGATTAGACATTCCTTGGGAAATCATTTATGGACCAGATGGTTTTATTTGGACAACTGAACGCAAAGGCTTAATTAGTCGAATTGATCCAGTTGCACAAACGAAAACAATCATTTTAGATATTGTTTCGCTCGTTTATCAAAATTCTGAATCAGGTCTTCTTGGTATGGTCCTTCATCCTGATTTTGCTACAACACCAGAGGTTTTTATAGCATACACCTATGGATCATTTTCAAATATTCAAGAGAAAGTTGTAAAATACACCTATAATGGAACAAGTTTAGTAAATGAAGTTATTTTGATTGATAACATCGTTGGAAACACAACTCACAACGGATCTAGAATAGCAATTCTTCCTGATAACACCTTGCTTTTTTCAACTGGCGATGCTCAAAATCAAGCATTACCTCAGGATATAAATGAGCTGAATGGCAAAGTTTTACGCATAAATTTAGATGGCACAATTCCGACAGATAATGCATTTGCAGGTAATCCGGTTTATACATATGGACATCGAAATGTGCAAGGTATTTTGCAACATCCAAATGGAAAAATTTATGTTTCTGAACATGGAGCTTCAACGGATGATGAGTTTCAAATTCTAGAAATTGGAAGAAATTACGGTTGGCCAAGTGTTGAAGGATTTTGCGACCCAGGTGGTGAAGAAACATTCTGTAATGCAAATAACGTGATGGAACCTTTGGTTGCTTGGACACCAACTAATGCACCTTCTGATATGGTGTACTATGAAAATCCCTTGTTCCCTGAATTTGATGGCCGTGTTTTAATGACAGTATTAAAGGATAAACGAATTATCGCAATGGATTTAAGTGCTGATGGATTATCTGTTGTAGATGAGGATCATTATTTAATTGATCAATTTGGAAGATTAAGAGATATTTGTGTTGGTCCGCAAAATGAAATTTATCTCGCAACAAATGGTGCTTCTTGGTCAAATACGAATCCGAACACACACAACATCATTGTTTTAAGAGCATTGGACAATTCAGGTCTTAATCAATTGGGTCAAGACTCTTTTCAAGTGTACCCGAACCCAATTCAGGACAATTTTACGATTGTCACTTCAGAAAGCCTGATTGGTTCTGTTATTTCTATTTGCGATATGTCAGGAAGAGCAGTCTTCAATACTGAACTTATTAACGCTAATATGACAATTGATGCAATGACATTGTCTAAAGGTGTTTATGAAATTAGAATCACAAATGATCTTGGTGAGACTGTCTCAAGAAAAATTGTAAAATAATATTTAGAAAAAACAGCAAGGGGATTGGTTCTACATAAGAAAGCCGCCTTTTCAGTTGAAATGTTATAGGTTTGGACAAAAAATTAAAGCCATTTTATACGAGGTTTTCGCTTTTTATTCTTTGTTGGAGGTTGAATGGAATTCTTATCAAATCCATAAAACCAATTTTTTTATCGTCATGACCCACTGATTACATTTACACCAATAATTTCGTTTTAATTTTTGGGAGGTTGGAGGAGTTGGTTGGACTTTCTTTTGTAAATCTTTATAAATTTTCTCCTCTATTTCAAATTATGTATCGTATTAATAAAAATATTTCTTGAGTTTTAAAAACTGTTTTTCAAATAAATGATAAGACAATGAGCTGATTATGATTGTTAATAGCAAGGAAATAGCTGCAAATACAAACCAAGATATCTCAAATGGTAGCAAGTGAATTGTTTGAAGTAAAAGATTTATAACAATTACGTGATACAGGTATAGTCCATATGTATATTTCCCTAATCGACTAAAGAGGAAATTGTCACTAATGTGAATTGAATTTTTAATAGAAAGTGTAAATAGAATCAATATTGAAAAAAGAGTGCCTAAAATTGTTGGGGTAAGAATTGAAATTATACCCAATTGAACATTAGATAAAATGAAAAGAATGATGAAGGTTGATATTAAAAATAAATGTTTTAAAGTAGTAGATATTTGAGAAATCTTGCTCAGAACTTCAGATCGTATTAGAAGAATATATGCTGGAATTGCACCTAATGCGAAATAATCGATATTTGAAAATACATCAAGCGATTCAATACCTAATTTGTAGTAAATTATTCTAACTATATTGGCAATCAATATAGAAAAACCTAAAAGATAAGGGATATTTTTTAGGGGCAAGAAGAAAAACAAGATTCCCCAAATGATGTAAAAATGCTCCTCTACACAAAGTGACCACATCACCCTAAGTGGGGATATATTAGGAAAATCATTGGTAAGCATCATTTTATAATTTTCTAAAAAACTCATCGAAACAAGCCAATTTGGGTTATAACCCTTTTCTGATGATGAAAAGTGTAAAAAATCTAAAATATATGGAGTTAAAAAGGCAAACAAGACCATCGTATAGAATAATGGCCAGATTCGTAAAATTCTTCTAACAAAGAAGTTTTTTAATGAGATTCTTTGTTCAGATAATTTTTCGTTTAATAAAATATATGTAATCAAAAAACCACTTAAAACGAAAAAGAATCCAACGCCAATGCCGCCACTATTAGAAAAAAAATTCATAAATGACGATTCAGGAATAGGGACATGATGCAAAAAAACGAGTAGAAATGAAAAAAACCGAAAGGCATCAAAAGTATGAAAGTGTTTTTTTGAAGTACTCATTTGATTATTAGATTTTTATTCTTTTTAAGAATTAATTGAAAATTATAAACATAAATATGTCCCTAGTTCCTATATGTCAATTTTCCAATTCTTTCAAAATCAAATTCACATCTTCTTCAGTCGAAGTTAATTTGTTTTTGCAAATCTTGATTAATTCAGCTGCACGCTTTACCTTGATGGAAAGTTCATCGACAGTGATTTCACCATCTTCCATATCACTTACAATTTGCTGTAATTCTTCAAATGCTTCAGTGTATTTTATTTCATTCGCCATTTTTTCCAATTTTTTTTATTTCTGATTCTATTTCTAAGTCAAATGTTTTTGTGTGGATTTTGGAACCT
>VFKM01000162.1 GCA_009885545.1 Flavobacteriales bacterium | reverse complement strand
TGAAGGAACAACGTTTCAAAATACGATCAACGATTTAGAAAAAAACAAAATCGCTAAGTTATATGAAATGATTTATGGAAAGCGTGGTTTTGATTATTGGATCGCTTATAATAAGAAGAAAAAGGATGACACCGAGTTGAAAATTGAAATCAACGAAAAAGAATACTCGGACATGACAATGAATCCGATTACAACACGTTCAAAAGCTCCGAGAAGTGTTCGGAAAGCAAAAAAACGTGCTCGTAAAGTTGGTGGCGGACCAGCAGATTATCAACCAAAAACGGATTCAGATAAGAAATCAAAGCGTCAAAGTCAAAACACGATTGTGAACTTGTACAACCTGTTCGAAGCCTACAAAAAGAAGATTGCTGAATTGGAAAAACAAAAACTAGAAGCAATCGATCAAATGGCAATTTATCAACGTCGTTTGGATTATTACAAACAAATGATGGGATATACGTGGGCGCAATACACTGAAAAAGATGGTTTGTACACGTTTCAAGATTCCACCACATTTGATATGTTGACGCAAGAATTTCAATTCCCTGCTTCGACAAAAAAGGAAGATTTCGAAATTCGTTTAATTGCAATTCCAGAATCGTCCATTTCAGACCAAGCTGACGAAGTGATGCTTCACATCAATCTTGTGGATGCTGAACCGAACTACAATGCCCGTTTGCAAGTTGAATTACAAGACGTTTTTGCATCTGACATTTGGGAATTGGAACGCAGATTATTTGATGCTTCTGACAGTGTTGCCTTGTTACAGTTTTTTGAAGGAATGTTGGACAAAAAAGTAGCGTTTTCAATGGTTACTCGTGGACAAGGAATTGGAAAATGGAATGGATGTAGAACAATTAAAAATGATACACCTGTTGAAGAAAGTGCTTATCCAGGTTCAACTTCAGAAGAGCGAATTGCAAATAGAATGGGTGAAAAATACGCTCCATTAAGACGTTCTGAGCTATTCATTCACTTGGACCGAGCTATTCGAGTTGAGATAAATTCATACACAGATCCTGTTGCTTCTTCTATCACTATTACAAATCCTATGGTTTTAGAATTGATGACAAAATACAAACTTTCGAAAAACGACATTTTAAGTGCGTTGAGAACAGCAACTATTTTGAATAAATTCAAAGATGAAATCAATACAACTGCAGGAACTTATTTAACACGAGAACAAGCAAAAGTAGTAATTGATAGATTCAACAAAGAATGGTTGAAGACAAAAATTGCTATTGGTTCTACATCTATTAAATTGGCAGATTTGAAGTTGTGATTAGACTTCACTCAAAACAATCATCAGGAAAATTCACTAAATACAATTGCTCTGAAGCTCTCGTAATAGCAGTATACAGCCAACGATGGTATTCCGAATTGATTGCTTCTGGCGCCACATAACCTTGGTCAATATACACATGTTCCCATTGTCCACCTTGAGATTTGTGACACGTTATGGCATAACCATATTTCACCTGAAGTGCGTTGAAATAAGGATTTTTGAGAATTAATTCGTAGCGTTTAGCTTTGTTTCGTTCGTAAGCATAATCTTCTTCAACAGCAAAAAAGAGTTCCTTCATACGTTGTCGAGAAATAGAAGGACCTTCCACTTGCAAGGATTCCATGAAAACCAATACTTCCATTTCGGGAAGTTCGTCGTAATCCACAAATTTGATGATGATACGGGCAAATTCAAACCCATACATTTCTTCAATCTTCTTAACACGAATCACTTTGAGTGATTCACCATTGGCAATGAATCCCATTTTCGTTTGGTCATCTACCCAGAAATAATTATTTTTCACCACCATCAAACAATCACCAGAACACAAAAGATCCTCGTACCAAAGAATTCGCGCACGAATTTCATTGTTGTAGGCATTCGCTCTTTTGTTGGATCTTGTAATAATGATCGCTTCCTCTGCCCCACAATGGGAATAGGAATTCTCTAAGAAATTTTGAAATTCGTCGCCCGGTAATTTGATGAAATCTTTATAATTCTTCGTTACAAATTGCGGTTTCACATCTCCTTCTAACGATCTCAATTGTGTTGCATTGAACAAAATACCCGATTCATCTGCCTGACGCAACACCTTCGTTAGTGCAAATTCAGTCACCGAAACAGTTGAATAATTGTGTAATAAATATTCTTTATTCAAGGCTGGAGAATGTTCACATCCCACTGGTGGTAATTGTCCTTCATCGCCCAATAATATCAAACGGCAATTCTTTCCAGAGAAAACATATTCGATCAAATCGTTCAATAAATTACGAGCAGAAACAGAACCATCGTTTTGCAAGGTATAATCACCAATCATCGATGCTTCATCAACAATAAAAATGGTATTCGTATGTAAATTAGGAGCCAAAGTCATTCCTGAAAATTCGTCCACCTTTGAATTGCGTCTGTAAATCTGTTTGTGAATCGTAAATGCCTCTTTAGATGATTTTAAACTGAGAATTTTCGCTGCTCGTCCTGTTGGCGCTAACAAGCGTGTTTTCACTTTAAAAAAAGAAAGTGTTTTAACAAAAGCTCCAAGGACAGAAGTTTTCCCCGTTCCAGCGTATCCTTTGAGAATGAAAATTTGATTCGGTTCTTTAATTTTCAGGAACTTCTCCAACAAATCAATGAGTTGATGCTGATCCTCCGTGGGCGAATGTTCAAAAAATTGGATGATTTGCTTTTTAAAAACTGAAGATTCTGGCGTGTTTTCCATTCAGAGTTAAAGGTAAGAAGATTATTGATGTGATTGAAATCACAGATGGTTTTGTCATGATTTTTCAAAAAATCCCGCCAAAACCTTTTTGGAGTTACTCTTGGCGGCGGATTACATCCACCGTTAGAGCCATAAAACTCCTACGGAGTATGATTTCAATTTATCGCAAATGATACAAAATATTCAATTTAAAAAATGTAAATTTACAATACAATGAAAAGTTGTATATGAGTAACAATAAAGAGTCTAAGTCTAATAACAAATGAAATCATTCTGTTTTGCTCTTTTCTTTTTCAGTTTTGTTAATTTATTTTCTCAAAAAAAAATATCCTACGGTATTGAAAATTCATTGGAGTATAATTTTCGGCTTCCGCAAACAAATGATGGTTCATTAAATTCATTTGCGGTATTTCACGAGGATCTTTTGTTTACGTGCAAAATCAAAAATCATTTAATATTTATTGGCCCGCAATACTCGCGATTTACAGGTTTTATGTTTGATCCAGCAGATAATTACCTTAAAAATTCTATAGGAATAAATTTTGGTTATCAATACGAACATCGTTTAAGTGAAAAATTTTATCGAACATATTTTTTTACGAGATTATTCTTCTCCATTTATAATTACAATTTCTATGAGCATTCATTACTTAATGGTAATGCATTAGTACAAAAAACAATTTTAGAAAACAACTTATCATTTGGCTTGAAAAAATATATGTCGAAAAAATTTTATTCTCAAATTTGTTTAGGATTTGGATCAACACAAGGCTTCTTTTTGATGCTTGAATCATTCATGATTTCTAGTTCCATTGGCTTGGGAATACAATTTTGATTGCCATATCATGATTCAATTTAAAAAATGTAAATTTACACTTCAAAAAAGCGTACGAATAATTTGAATCTGTGAAGTATTTATCTGTTGAAATATCAGAAGTAGCCGTTCGGTTTACGACTTCGAGTAACGAAGTTGTGAAGCAATATCCATTTCTTTTTAAAGATAAGAAAGACCACAGTTACAAAGAGCAATTAGATGAGTTTATAATTGAATCCGGATTGAAAAATCAAGATTTTGACGAGCATATAATTTCATGGAGTACAATGCGATCAACCTTAATTCCAGCAAATATATTTGGCGAATCAAATCCTGAGAAAACATACCGTTTATGTTTTGGGGATGAAACACCAAAAGATCACATCGATTATAACCGAATTCCAGAACAAGGAATTGTGAATTTATTCGAAATTCCGTTATGGGTGAAATCATTTTTTGTCATCAAATATCCACGTTCTATTATTCAACACGAAGGTTCGCATGTAATTAGAGGATTATTTTCAGAACCGAGCTTCAAATTAAAAACGACACTTGTTATCTACAATGATTTCTTTTTGATGTGTATCGCAAAAGAAAATAAATTGCAATTCTATACCGTTTTTGACTATCATTTCATTGATGACATTGTTTACCATTTGATGTTTACCTTGCAACAAAAAGAATATTTAAAGGAAAATGGCTCAATTCAAATTTGTCCTGGAGTTGGTTCTTCATCTGAACAAATAAGTGAATTACAACAAAAACTTCAATCGTTACACGATTTAAAAAATGGTCCAATCACTGTCAATACTGACTTTATAACTAATTCACAAAAACTTTGCGTATTATAGCTGGCACATTAAAAGCTCGACGCTTTTCGGTTCCTAAAAACTTCCCTTCTCGTCCAACAACAGATTTTGCAAAAGAAGGAATCTTCAATGTTTTGGAGCATCAAATGGATATTTCTGATTTGAAAATATTGGATTTATGCGCTGGAACTGGTAATATTTCGTTTGAATTTATTTCTCGTGATGCTGCACATGTAACTGCAGTGGATATAAACTCTAACTGCTTATCCTTTATTCGGAAAAATGCAATTGATTTTAACATTACACCTCAATTAGAAACTATAAAGTCGGATATTCTACAATATTTAAAAAAGACGGATCAAAAATTTGATTTGATTTTTGCAGATCCACCTTATGAGTACAAGTTTCAGGATGAAATTGCAAAGTTGGTTTTTGAGCATGACCTTCTTACAGAAGATGGATTATTGATTATTGAGCATGGAAAACATACTAAATTGGAAGAAGTTCCACATTTCGATTTAAAACGTACATTTGGTAATGTTCATTTCAGTTTCTTCAGAAAAGAATCTTAAAATTAAACGTTATGAAAAAAATAGGTCTATTTCCTGGATCATTTGATCCATTTACAAAAGGTCATGAAGCTGTTGTAAAAAAAGCGTTGAAAATTTTTGACGAAATCATAATTGCGATTGGCGTAAACAGTTCGAAAAACTACCAATTCGAACTTCAAAAGAGAATTTTACACATACAATCACTTTTTCAAAATGGGGAAGCTGTACAAGTTGTTTCGTATCAAAAACTAACTGTCGAATTGTGTAAAGATGTAAATGCTGCGGCAATTGTTCGTGGCTTGCGCAATACTATTGATTTTGAATTTGAAAAATCGATTGCCCATATGAATGAAAGCTTATCTGGGATTGAAACAGTATTTCTTTTAACGGATCAAGAATTTGCAGCAATTAATGCCACAATTGTTCGAGAAATTTTCAAAAACAAAGGAGATATTTCTCAATTTGTAACCAATGCTCACCTACTCGTTTAAATCTGTGGTATAAAATATGCTTGAAGCGAGCAGGTAAAAAAATAACAACATGATTAAACAAGCACTTTTCTTTTTCTTTCTGACATTATTGTCTTCTTATAGCTTGTTTGCCCAAAAAGGGTCTATTGTAACCGTTAAAGGATATGCTCCTAGCTATGTTGGCAAAACAGTATCAATCATGGGAATTGAAGATTATTTAAGTATGAATGAGGTACAGCTTGCCTCTACTACCGTAACTAGTGATAGTACATTTTCTGTGTCTTTTTATATCACTGAAACACAAAAAATCATTATTCATCCTGGTAAAAACAAAAGTTATTTATATATCCAACCAAATGCAACTTATGATTTATATCTTCCTGAAAAAGATAAATACGAGCCTTATCGCCCAAGTGGAAATTCAATAGAAGTTACTTTTTTTGATCTTGATTCGAATGATATTAATTTCAAAATCTTACAGTTTCAACGTTGGATGGATGGATTTGCTAGTGATTCTTACTACTTAAAAAACACGAAACCACTTGAATTTGCTGCCAAACTGGATGAATTCAAAGCAAATGCGGAAAAACAGTATAAAACAGATACTAATTCATATTTTCAAACTTTTGTCAAATTCTCAGTTGCCTCTTTGGACAACATTCAAAATGCAGCTGAAAGAAATCGCTATGAAAAACATGATTTCTATATTAAGCCATCAATTGTTTCTTATAAAAACGATGCTTACATGGGTTACATTTCAGCTTTTTATGAAAAAATTGTTCCTAGGCTTTCAACAGAAACGAATACGAACGTCTATCAATCATTGCTTAAAAGCAGCCCGACACTCATTATGCGTGCTTTAGGCTCTGAATATACTTTAATCAACATGCGTGTTCGTGAAATTGTAATGATTAAAGCATTATCAGAAGAGTTTTACTCGAAGGATTTTCCACAAACAAATATTTTAACCGTACTTGACAGTGTCGCAAATCATAGTTTATTCGAAGCAAATGCTATAATTGCACGCAATATGTTGAACCGTCTAACGCAATTAGTAGCCGGTGGAAAAGCACCTGATTTTGTTTTGAAAAACGACAAAAATGAAACGAAAGTCTTGACAAATTATTCAAAGAAATATGTCTATTTGCATTTTTATGATCCAACGAGTCAAAAGAGTGAAATTGAGGTACCACCTTTGATTGACATGTACAAGACTTACAAAGAGGACGTGACTTTCATCACTATTTATCCAGACACTATTTCTGCATCAGTTCAAAGTTCCTCATTTTTAAAAAGTATACCGTGGGAGAAATGTGCAGCCAGTAGTTCAAATCCGATTTGGAAAAATTATAGAATTGAATCTTTCCCAAGCTATGTTCTGATTGATGGATACGGTTATGTCGTTGAAGCACCTGCTTTAGGCCCATTGCCGGACGGACAGTATCAAACAATTGACAGAACATTCTTTTATATACAAAAGGTGAATAAAGAAATGCAGGAGCGTTAGACATAGAAAACAAAAGGAAAAAGGAAAAAGGAAGAAGTATTTTGATTTATGGAAATCCACTTTTTACTTTTCTCTCATTACTTCTTACTTTTTCCTTATTTTTGAGTTCCAATTATAATCCCATATGAAATTTAATCTTTCAGAAACTAACGATCTAATCCGTGAAAGACGAACGATTTATCCTGAGCAATTTAGTGATAGAAAAGTACATAAAGAACAAATTGAAGTACTTCTAAATAATGCCCAATGGGCTCCAACTCATGGAAATACACAGCCATGGCGATTCAAAGTATTTACGGAAGATGCTAGACAACGATTAAGTGATTTTTTGGCTAAAACCTATTTAGAATTAACTCCGAAAGAAGATCAAAAAGATACTAAATTGGCAAAAATGATAACTCGACCCTTGAATTCTTCTGTTGTGATTGCGGTTTGCATGAAAAGACAGGAAGAAGAAAAGATTTTGGAAATTGAAGAAATTGAAGCTGTCGCATGCGCCATTCAGAATATACATTTAACATGTACAGCATATGGTTTAGGTGGATTTTGGTCAACACCCAAACTCATTTATCACTCAAAAATGAATGAATTTTTAGGAATTGGAGAAAAAGACAAGTGCATCGGTTTATTTTACATCGGTTATCCTTCAATTGAGTGGCCAAAAGCACATCGTAAGCCATTAGAATATACAACGGAGTGGTTCTCTGAATAAAAAAAGAAAAGGGCAAAAGTAAAAAGTAATTTGGTTCCAGAGAATCACACTTTTTACTTTTTACTTTTTACTTTTTTAATAAAATCATCGCTTAAATCAATTAAAGTCACAAAATAAATCAACTAATAGAATATTCTTCATCTTTTTTTGTTATTTCAACTTAGAAAACATTTAATGAAATTTATAACACTCATATTTTTACTTTTTCAAATTGGTTTCTCTTTTGCCCAAACAAAGTCGACCAAAAAAGAAAAGTTTCCTTCCTATTTTGGATTACAAGTTCGTTCTGTATTCCCAAATGAATTCACAGGAACACCAGTTAATTCATTTACAAACAAAGAATATTCAACTTCAATTTCTCAAAAAATGGGATTTTCATTCGGTGGAACTATACGCAAGGGACTTACCAAGCTGATTGCTTTCGAATCAGGAATTAATTTTACTCAACGTAATTTTGATTTGACTATGGAATTGGCTGATTCAAATGTGTCAGCTGAGAATAATTTCAGTTTCATTTGTTACGATATTCCAATAAATGCTTTAATCTATGTTCAATTAACCGAACAATTCTATATGAATGCCTCTTTAGGATTTGCCATGACGTTTAAACCTACTTCTATCGGAGTTTTAACAACACCTAAAGGATTGCATAGTTTTACACATACAGGTTATGCCGCGAAAAAATTTGGAGTAGATTTAAATGCAAACTTTGGTTTTGAATACCGCACTGAAAAAAGTGGGTTCTTTTATTTGGGAGGATCTGCTCGTGTTCCATTGGCACCCTTATTTGATTTTGTTTCTGAATACACCATTCAAGCTACTTCATATTCAAACGTTGTATACGGTGAAATAGATGGTTCATATTTGTCACTTGATATTAAATACTTCTTTCCTAATATTAAAACTAGAGGTCCACAATTTATTCCAGGTCCAATTGAATAAAGATGACAGAAGACATTGCATTAATAATTGAAAAATTAGATTTACTTCCTCATCCTGAAGGAGGTTTTTATAAAGAAACCTATCGTTCATCTGAAAATATCGATTCTGGGAAACGACAATTGATGACTTCGATTTACTTTTTATTAACTTCATCGAATGTTTCCAAATTTCACCGAATAAAAAGTGATGAATTGTGGTTTTTTCATTCGGGAAGTCCCTTAATAGTGCATACCTTGAATGAAAATGGTCATACAGAATCCGTTGTTGGATTCAATCTAGTAAATGGTGAACAACCACAATTTATGGTTCCGAAAAATACAATTTTTGGTTCAACTGTTCAAAATCAAGGTATTTACTCCCTTGTTTCGTGTGTTGTTGCTCCCGGATTTGATTTTACTGATTTCGAATTGTTTACAAAAGAAGACTTGCTTTCAATTTTCCCTAAACATGAAAGGATTATTTCTCAATTGACTTAAGTAATTCACTTTCTTCGATTAACGTGACCCAAAGCGTAATATGAGCATTATCCATTCTTGGCCATATTGGGCGAATCACTCCATTTACAGCCGATATATTTAAATAATCTCCAAAGAACACATCATCACTTGGTTTAAATGGCTTGTCAGAAATACGGTTTTCTGTGAAAGTGAATCCCCCATCACGTGAAGTTGAAAGGTAAACATCCGTTTGACTGTCAGAATAATTTCTCCTATCATAATACACGAAATACAAATTTCCATTTGATTGATCGATTGTCATCCATGTAAAAAACTGATGTTTTTTGGAATCATCTTGGTTCACTCGAGTAGGTTCTGACCAGGTATTCCCTCCATCTTTAGAGCTTGACAACCAAGAATCAGTATCTCCCTCCCCATTCTTTTGATCACACCAATTCAAATAGATTGTCCCATGATTAGGTCCATTGCTTAAATCACTTACCAATATTGGTAAACCATTAGCCCTTTGTAATCCCGGAATTTCCAAATCCCATCCCCCCGAATGAACATGAACAAATTGTTCTTCTTCTAGCCATGTTTTTCCTCCGTCAAATGATTTTTGCATAACCAGTCCACGAGGACCAGACCAGGTGACATAAATCTCACCATTTGGACCAACTGCTGGAACAGCCCCTTCAACAGTGTTATCTCCATCAATACAATCACCAGCAAATTTTGAAATGCGAATAGGATCCGACCACGTTTTTCCTTGGTCTGCCGATTTAGAAAATACAATTATTGACGAATCTGTTGAAAGCTTTGAAGCGTACTTATCGAATTGCGTCCAAGTCATGTAAATTTCATTATTCATTGGATTGACAACCGTCCAATGTTTGTCTTGTGCCTTGGTTCCGTTTGGTTTTGGGAAAGTGCCTTTATTAAATTTATCGTCAACATTTTCAACAGTTTGACAAACAATTCGATCAATCCAACTCGTTTTTTTGTAATTCGCTAAATGAAAATAATACAAGCGACCAGTTGTATCGAATGTTAAAACTGGGTCTCCCCAAACACCATATTTACTTCTCATCGCTTTACTTGTCCAAGTATTTCCACCATCAATTGAATAATAGTATTCTTTCAATATGCAAGCTGCAGCAATGATAAACTGATTTGTAGGATGAATGGCAATGGCTGGTTCAGATTGACCATAAAATTGCGCCATTTTATTCGAAGGTGGCAATTGGACACTTTTAAAATCCGATTGAGAAAAGGAATTAGAAAATGACAGAAGAAACACTAAAACCTGTATATCTCTCATTCCACAACCCTTAACCAATATTCTAATAATTTCACCTTATTCGCGTCAGGAGATAATTTAAATAAAAATTGAGGTTTATTATACAAGGTCATATTACCCGATAATTCGAACAATAATTCATCTCTTGCAACCAATATTTTTATTTCTGATCCTAATTCAAGTGAAGCCAAAAATAACTCAAATGAGGCTTGATCAACTCGGAAGCCGTTGCAACCGATTACTTCATCATTAACACTTAAACCCATGTTTTCAGCTGCTGAACCAGAACGAATTGAGCGAACAACAACTTTGTTACCATCTTGTCTCATAGCTGCTCCAAAATTAGGTTTTGAAGTCCCTACTGATTCTACATCAATACCAATTGCGCCTAAAATATCATTGAAAGGTGGTGTTTCCGTACCATTTACATAGTTTGCGAAAAACGCATCCAAGTTTTCACCCAAAAGTAATTCCAATTCTTTCTTGAATTCAGCATCTGTAAAACCACGTTTCAATTGCTTGTAATACTTGTTATACAATTGTTGTAAAAAATGATCCAAACACTTCTGACCTTTGTGTTTAGCTATGATTTTAGCATCAATTAAAGCCGCCAACATTTGCCCACGAGAATAATAGGTCATTTGCGTATTTCCACTATTTTCATTTGGACGATACCCTTTAATCCAAGCATCAAAACTAGCATGGGCAACTGGTTGAACTCTTGTTCCTACTGAACCTTCAACATAATTAATGGTTCCCTGAATTTTATTTAAATATTCGTCTTTTGTGTAATAACCAGCACGTCGTAACAATAATTCATCGTAATAAGAGGTAAAACCCTCCATTACCCACAATAAAGTAGTGTAATTTTCTTCGTCGTAATTAAATGGTCCTAATGTGAATGGTCGAATTCGTTTTACGTTCCATAAATGGAAATATTCGTGCGCAACTAACGATAAAAAGCCCATGTATTCTGCTCCTTGATATGTCCAACGGTTTACACTCAGCGTAGTTGAATTCATGTGTTCTAATCCTCCTTGACCATCTACAACATTGTGAATGATGAACGTATATTTTTTGTTCGGATTCTCGCCAATTACAGTTGTTGCAGTTGTTACAACTCTAGCCATGTCTTGTTGTAATTGTTTGATGTCAAAATTACCTACACCATACATAGCTACTGTATGAACAACACCTGCAGCAGTAAATTCAAACACTTCTTGATTTCCAATTTCGATAGGACAATCAACTAATTGGTCATAATTTTCAAATTCGAATAGTTCAGAGCCATCACTTGCAACAGATTCACCTTTTCGAGGCAATGAAGTTGATATTGTTTTGAAATCTTTATAAGGAAAAATCTCTAAACTTCCTTTGTGTTGTTGGTGGTTATTAACATACATGAAAATTCCAGTACCACTCACATACCCGTGAGTCAAATCCAAAAAACTCGTTCTTACAGATAATTCAAACGAATACACTTCATATTTTACTACTACTTTTTTAGACTTTCCTTTTGCGATTGTCCAAGTATTCTTTGATATTTTATTTACCGTCAATGATTTTCCTGCTTCGTCAAATGCTTTGACTAAATCAACATTTTTAGCGAATTCTCTCACTAAATAAGATCCAGGAGCCCAAACAGGCATTTTAATTTCCAATTCCTTTTCTGAGAAATTCGACAATTCCATTTCAACTTGGAAGTAGTGATTTTGAGGTTTAACCATGCGCAGATTGTATTTTATGTCCTGAGAAAAAACAGAAAATGACAAGAAAACGATGATGGAAATAAGGGTTAGGTTTTTCATATTTTTATTTATTCATTACAAAGATAAGATTTGAAACTTTAGAATTATCTTTACTCAAAGAAAAACAATTAACATGAAATACAACATACTAACAATTCTATTCATTTTCATACTTTCCTCATGTTCAACAGATTCAACTGACAATTCTGGAAAAGTAAATGACAGCTCGGATTTAAGTTCTCAAATCGCACAATTGAAAAGAGAAAATGCCTTGAAAGATTCAATGATTAATGAATCACTGGCATTTTATAATCAGATTGAATCCAATCTTAGATCGATTGAATCTAAGAAAAATGAGATTAGAATTATTTCTGACAATCCTGAAATTACACCTGAAGACAAGGAATGGATTTTAGAACAAATTCGTCACATCAATTTTTTACGTGAAGAAAACGCGAAAAAGGTGACACTCTTAAATAAGCAATTGAATAAAAGCGGATTACGCATCAAAGAATTGGAAAATATGATTCAAGATTTGTTGCAAAATATCCAAGCAAAAGACTCACAAATCACTGATTTACAAGCAGAATTAGGCTCTTTGGATAAAGCTTATTCAAAATTGTTTGACGTCTATCAAGAAAAAGCTGAATTGGTTTCTGAATTAACGGAAGAATTAAATACGGTCTATTATTCTTATGGAACAGAGGATGAATTAGCCAAAAATCAAGTTATTGAACGCAAAAATGGGTTTATTGGTATTGGAAAGAAAATCAAATTGTTGGATAATTTCAATGAAAAATATTTTGCTAAAATTGATTTAACAGAAGAAAAAGAAATCTTCGTAGAAGGTTCTAATTTGAAATTCATTACAGATCATCCTTCCGCTTCTTATTCGCTTGTTCCAGTTGGAAAAAATACAAAAATTAAGATTTCTGATCCGCATGAGTTTTGGAAAATCTCTAGGTATTTGGTGGTGTTGGTTGATTGAATATAGTGAGGAGTTCCGAGTGTAGAGTGAGGAGTGAGGAGTG
>VFKM01000072.1 GCA_009885545.1 Flavobacteriales bacterium | reverse complement strand
GAAGTAGGTTAAACATTAAAAGAGGACCTCTCGACAGGCTCGAGGACCGAAAGAGGAAAGTCAATAGACCGCTCACTTCGACAGGCTCAGTGCGAGTCGCTGATAGAACCTAGAGCATAGACTTATTCAAGAGAACCAATTTATTATTTAGGTTAAATAAATCGAATATTTTAAGAATTGTTATGATTTATAGAATTAAATCTATGTTCTAGACTCTATACTCTCGCTTCTAAATACTATCTTTGTTGCTCTAAAAAAACAAAAAAAATGAGTTTACTTACAGTGGGCAGTGTTGCCTTTGACGCGATTGAAACACCTTTCGGAAAAACAGATAAAATAATCGGCGGTGCAGGAACATATATTGCTCTTTCATCCTCATTTTATACACAAGATCAAAAAATAGTTGCCGTTGTTGGAGATGACTTTCCACAAGAAATGTTAGATACTTTAACTTCAAAAGGAGTTGATTTGGAAGGTTTACAAATCAAAAAGGGTGAAAAAACCTTTTTTTGGTCAGGGCGTTATCACAATGACATGAATTCACGTGACACACTTGTAACTGAATTAAATGTCTTAGAACATTTTGACCCAATTATTCCTGAAAATTATCAGGGTGTTGACTATTTAATGCTTGGGAATTTAAGTCCACAAGTGCAAAGAAGTGTGATTGAGCGTTTAACTATTCGACCAAAATTGGTTGCAATGGATACGATGAATTTCTGGATGGACATTGCTTTAGATGAATTAAAGAAAACAATGGCGTTGGTTGATATATTAATCATCAACGACGAAGAAGCAAGACAATTATCGCATGAATATTCATTGATTAAAGCTTCGAAAGTCATTCGTGCTATGGGTCCAAAATATTTAATTATCAAGAAAGGTGAACATGGAGCATTATTGTTTCATGGTGACAATGTTTTTTTTGCGCCAGCTTTACCATTAGAAGAAGTTTTTGATCCAACAGGAGCAGGCGATACGTTTGCAGGAGGATTTATGGGATATTTAGCAGCGACTGATGACATTTCGTTTGAGAATATGAAACGTGCAATTATTACTGGTTCTGCTTTAGCTTCTTTTTGTGTGGAAAAATTTGGAACACAACGCTTACTCGAAATAACAAAAAATGATGTTGACCAACGTATTGAGCAATTCGTTGCTTTGGCTAACTTTGAAATGGTACAAACTGTATAGGATTCAATCCTAAATCTCTGCAATATGGAAAATAATGCTTTAACTGAAGAATTAAAAACCTTGGTTCAAAACGAGGATGCTTTGGCTGTTAGCCGTGAAATAAATGAATTAAAAACACGATTTGATGATTTTATTTTAGAGGAAGAACGAAAAGATCAAGTTGCTTTTTTGGAAGCTCAAGAAAAAGAAGAAGTTCATGAAATAATAGACTTCAAACCTTTGAAAGATGAGTTCTATGGTGTTTATAATGAATATAAGGATCGAAGAAAGGCAGTAATTGAAGCTAAAAATGCCATTGAAACAGAAAATTTAAAGTATAAAAAGGGTTTAATTTCTCGCTTGAAAGAAGTCATCGAGAATGAAGAAAATATTGGTCTTGCTTATAACGCTTACAAAGAAATTCATGAAGCTTGGAAAAATGTTGGTGATATCGCTCGCGAAAAAAGAGATGAAATTCAACATGAATATTCGCGTTTGTTAGAAGACTTCTTCTACAACATGAAAATTTACAGAGAATTAAAAGATCATGATTTAAAACGAAATTCTCAATTAAAGCTGGAAGTAATTGCACAATTGGACGCAATAAAAAACAACGAATCTATTCGTGAGGTTGAAGCAACTCTAAAAACATTACAAAATGAATGGGAAGGAATTGGTCCTGTTGCAAATGATGATTGGGAAAATTTAAAAGCAAAGTATTGGGAAAATGTTCGTGTTATTTATGACCGAATAAACACTTTTTACGATGAACGCCGTGTTTCTTTGAATGAAAATTTGAAGAAGAAAAAAGAACTATTAGCTGAAGCTACAGATTTACTTGCAAATTATGCAAGTTATGAAACTACAAAATTGTGGGATGAAGCCACTGCAAAATTATTAGCACTTCAAGAAACTTGGAAAACAATTGGTTTTGGACCAAGAAAAGAAAACGAAGAAATCTGGCAAAAATTCCGTTCGCTTTGTGATGAGTTTTTCTCCAATAAGAAAGCCTTTTTTGGAACTATTCAAGATAAATTTGTCAAAATAGCAGAAGAAAAACAAAAAGTAATTGATCAAGCAAAAGCATTGAAAGAATCAACTGATTGGAAAGAAACTGCTGATAAATTAGTTCAACTGCAAAAAGCATGGAAAAACTCTGGTCATGCTGGACAAAAATTAGAGCAAAAACTATGGACTGAATTCCGTGGTGCGTGTGATTCATTTTTTAATGCTAGAGCTAAACATTTTGAAGAGCAAGACAAATTGTTAGAAACAAATTTATCGGCAAAACAAACGATCATACAAAACATTGAATCTTATAAGCCATCTACTGACAAAAAACAAACATTAGCTGATCTTCGAGAATTCACAAATGCTTTCAATGAAGCTGGAAAAGTTCCTATGAAGCAAAAGGATGCTATTTATAATTCCTATAAAACTGCGATTGACAGACTTTATGCAGATTTGAAGCTAGAAGGTGAAGAAAAGGAAAAAGTAATGTTTGAAGCGAGAATGAATACACTTTCTTCGAGTCCTGATGCTGGAAAATTATTTTCAAAAGAAAAAGCAGATATTCGTATTCAAATAGATAAATTAAAAGCTGAGATGCTGCAATTTGAAAACAACTTGGGATTTTTTGCAAAGTCTAAAGGAGCAGATACTTTAAAAGCAGAAGTAGAGGGAAAAATAAATGCATCGAAGAATAAAATTGATTCATTAATTCGTAAAATGAAGATGATTCCAAATGAATAAAGCCATAAACGTATTACTGATTTTCTTATTGTTCCCAACAATGTTGTTTACGATTTTTGTTGGTTTTGATTTACCAATTGAATCCTTGAGAACATCAGGAAAACAAGTCCCTTATCGTTTTCAAATATTCTTAGTAATTGGGTTATTGCTGCTAATAATCAATTTAAGAAGAAGTGTTACGAGATGGATGGGTCTGCGACTTGTAAATCAAGTAAGTAAATTCAAATGGAATCAACCGATGAGTAAAGATCGTATATACAGAGTTCAAGTTTACACCATTCTTGAAGCAATCGTAATGCTGTTTGTCGGGACCGTTTTATACAATGTATGTAACGAAGCCTTATTACCAGCAATTGCATTTTGGTTCTGTTTTGTGGATAATTTGATTTTTTTGTTCTTTGGTTCTCGCAAAAAACGCTTCAGGATGGGAATTACTTCTAAAGCTGTTGTAGCTGCCGATCGTGATGTTTCTGTGCTTTATTTCTCAGGTTTACGTAAAGTTTCAATTCATCAACAAAGTATTTACTTTGATTACATTAAAGGATTACAACTTTCTTTTCCTATTGATTGTATGGAAAAAGACCAACACGATACATTTTTTAATGTGTTAGAAGAACAAATTGATACAGACAAAGTTTTCGTTACTAAGTTGAGGTGAAAACTGTTTTTAATTTCTAAAAACAGTTAATAAACGTTTTAATTTAAAAATTGCCACTATCTAGTTAAGAAATAAGTATTTTTGAGAATATCCAAAATTATTTTTTGACCATCATGGAAACTGAAATAAATGTATTAATTGTTGATGACCATAAACTCATCGCAGAAGCTTGGTCATCAATTTTAGAAAATGCTCCTGGAATTAAGGTTGTTGGAATGGCCGATAGTGCTACTTCAGCATATGACTTCTGTGTTGAACACAGGCCCAACATTGTTCTAATGGATATTAATCTAAAGGAAAGTAACGGTTTTGATGCTACAGAAATGATTTACAACGAATTAGCAAAAACACGTATTATTGGTTTATCACTGCACGATGATATAACGTTTGTGAAAAAGTTTCTTTCAAAAGGCGCAAAAGGATATTTGACAAAAAACACAACAAAAAGTGAATTAATTGAAGCTATTCAAAAAGTTCATGCTGGAGAAATTTATATAGCCAATGAGATTAAAGACAGATATTTCACCTCTTTGTTAGATGTAGACAATAAAGAAGCTAAAAAAGAACTTACCTTAAAAGAAATAGATATTGTAAAATTGATTGCAACAGGTTTGACTTCAAAAGAAATTGGTGATAAACTATTTATTTCACCTAGAACGGTTGAAACTCATCGACACAATATCCTTAAGAAACTCAATATCCCGAATGCAGCGCAACTAAGTAGCTGGGCAAAAGATAAAGGTTATTTATAACAGCTTTGAAAAAAAAACCGCAGGGTCTGAATCTGCGGCTTTCCCTTTTAAACATGAAACTAATTGCACTGAACAAATTGATGCCAACTACTACATAAACATCAAACTTTTTAATTATTTTTTAAATAAAAGTTACTTTTTTCACTATTACTCCTCCGTTTAATAAATTCAATTTCACAAAATACGCTCCGGCTCTTTCTTGTGTCAATTCAAAATTTGATGTGATATTATAAATCTTTGTTGTTGATATAATTTGACCTGACATATCAATCAGTTGTAACGAAGTTATTTCTAAACCACTCCATTCAATATGTGTAACTCCAATTGCTGGATTTGGGTATAGTGTTACTGCTTGTTCAGCTATTTCATTAAATCCCATTGTGCCTTCAGTTGGAATAATATTTAATTGACTTGCAATAATCTGCGCTGGTGTATTTATAGTTGATAACATATTTTCATTCTCATACATTTGATTATCCAATACATTTCCATTAATTGATGTTAAACAACCATGAGCATCTGTAATTCCAACTTCATAAAATCCAGCTGGGATAATGTTCATATCTTCACTATTCAATCCATTATTCCATAAAAAAGAATAAGGAAGTGTTCCTCCATTTACTGTTATGTCAATAGCGCCTACAGTTGCAAAGGCTAAATTTTGGATCTCCCAAGATACCGATAATTGAGTAGGTTGTGTTATATCAAAATCAGCCATTAAACTACATCCATTTTCATCTGTAATATTTACTTGAAAGTTATCAACTCCAAGATTATACAAATCTTCTGCAGTTTCACCTGTAGACCATAAGAAAGAATAATTACCTGTGCTTCCAGATACTTCCATTTCAATACTTCCGGAAGTTTCACCGTTGCAATTCACGTTATTTATTTGCGCGTCAAAAGTTAATGGAGAGATAGCTGGAACAGAAGTAGAATAATATCCAACACAACCGTTGCTATCCCTTACCAAAGCCGTATATTCAAAATCTTCTTGTGCATTCGTTATATTCATCCCCATTTCATTTGTATTCCATAGAACAGTATATGGTGCATATCCACCAGTAACTTGAAGTGAAATTTCTTGATTATAATTCGAGCAATCTATACTTGATGAACTTGTTATTGTCATCATATGATTGTCGTATATTGAGGCCATTTGCACTGCAGCAAATGCATCCAACCTTCCTGCTCCTAAGCTACCTGCGTATAAAGGGTTAATTGCATCAATATTAAAAGCAGTTTGCTTCAAGATAAATTCTACATCGTCTGGTGTTAAACAAGGATTAACTGCTAACATTAAAGCCACTGTCCCTGAAACATATGGCGCAGCGAATGATGTTCCATTACCAGTTAAATACCATCCAGCTTGTACAGTTAAAGCAACATCATACCCTGGAGCACATAGATCTACAGAACTATTGTGTTGATGTGTTGTTGTTGGGTTACCTATCGTTCTTTCGTGGTTATCAAAAGGACCAACACTACTAACCGCAATAACATGATTATGAGCAGCTGGGTAAACTAAATTACTAGGTCCTCCGCAAGTTGAACCATTTCCAGCGGCAACAACTACAACTGTCCCATTATTATAAACTTCATCTATTACCATTTGTGAATAGGTATTGTCATAACAACCAGAAGTCCAACTAACATTGATGACTTTAGCTCCAGAATAAGTCGCAGCCAATAATTCATTGTAATTCATCTCTCTTAATTGCAATGAACTGTTGAATCCAATTGAACTTTTTCCCAAAAAGTTATCTGTGTTTCCGGCAGCAGTAATTGCTACAGCTGTTCCATGGTAATAGTTTGAGTTTGTCATACCTGGCGTTACATAAGTATATTTTCCAATCAACTCTTCATGGTTCAAATCAAAATTTGAATCTGAAATGCCAATTATTATAGAAGAATCTCCTCTTGTAATTCCCCAAGCATCTTGAGCATTGATATTGCTCAATGCATAGTCATTGGTAAAGACTATTGAATAATCATTTGGTATATTTAACAACTCATATTTAGGCGCAAATTCAGGTTTTAAAAAAATGGCAGCTAATTTTGAAACTTGTTGTAATAAATCATTCTCATCGCAGTTGCAAGCTATTTCGTAAACATTTTTCAGATCTTCGTTACGAGATGATGGAAAAGCTTTTGTGATTGTCGTAATATCTAACTTATTAATAAGTGCACTTACTTCCGCATTGGAAGAAATCAATTTTCCGTTTTCAGTGCGGATTCCGATTTTCGAATAATCAGAGATACTTGTCCATACAGAACTAGATTGTGCATAAAGAGTTCCAGACATTAAAATTAATCCTATTAATAAGAATTTTGTAATTTTTGTTGTAGCGATTTTTGTTGTCATGATATATTGTTTTATATGTTTCATGAGACAAATGAAGCCCTGTTTTATCGATAAAAATGTGTTTTTTGCTTACTTGAAATCAAAATACAAAGTGTCACATAGGAGGTTCTAAGTAGTAGTGTCAAACCACATACGTAGTTCTACTTAAACTTGCTGAAAATGATGTTTTTAAAGGCTTTTGACAGATGATGAAAAATATTTTATTTATAAAAACAAAAAAAGTCACTCGTTTTACGAATGACTTTTTAACCTAACCCTAAACTATGCAAACTTATTATTTAACCGAAAAAGACTTTTTTAATAAGTCACTTTCTACCCTTATGAAATGGTCTTACAAATGAATATTGTTTGAATTGGTTTTCATAACGAAACATAAAATTTTGTGAAAAATAAGGTGTATTTACGTTAGAATGAATACGTGTTTCTACTTAGAAAAAACCAAAATTGACCTTTTTCAGCTATTTTTTAAACGAATTCAATCTGATTTCTTGCTTCAAATTATTTTGAGCATCGCCTAGTTTAAAGATAGGAACGTATCTTCCTCCGCCCAATTCTGCTGCTTCTTTCATCTCCTTTTCGTCTACCTCTTTATTCTTAATTCCAACAACAGACATTGTAATTCCTTTTTTACTGTATTTCTTAATGTACTTTTTGTAATCATCAGAATTACGATTAAATGCTCCATCAGTAATTACAATTATTTGGTTTGCGCCATCGGGAAACAATACTTTCAGCGCTTCCTTGTAACCTAATTTTATTCCTGCTCCACCAGCTGTCATACCATTCGCCTTCAAATTAGCAACTTCTTCAGTAATTTGATCCTTATTGGCACCTGAAGTCGGTGCTAGTAAAATTTGTGTTTCTGTTGCATATGTAACAATTCCTATTTTGTCTTGTGGACGCAACATACTCGTTAATTGTAATAAAGAATATTTCATCAGCTCTAATTTCTCACCTTGATTCATTGATGCAGATACATCAAGCACAAAAACCACATTGACTGGTTTGAAATATTCATCTGAAAAATTTTCCTTATCTAATTCGGCCAGTTGAACAGGTATTTCATGAGATTGAACTGTTGGAATTTCTTCACTCAATTGTTCTTGAAGTTGTTCTTCCACTTGAACAGGAGTCAGTTCTTCTTCAATTGGCGGATCAATAACAGCAACTGGATCATTTACTATAGGAACAGGAACAATCTCTTCTGGTTTCATTTCCAATTCTAACACAATATAATTACGTTGGAAATTTACATAAGCTCCTAATTCAGCTGGAAAATAACCAAGATGAGTAGCATAGAAATAACTTAATCCCAAGGTGCTTTCTTCTTTGATTTTTCCGACTTTATCCGTTTCAAGCGCCCAAATTGGTTGCCCATTTTGAATCATTGTAACTTCTGATTTAGATAAGGGCTGTTTCGTTTGTTTGTCGATGGTAACAACAGTTAAATCAAATTGATTTGCTTTTTTACCTCCAGGTCGAGATGAAAAATCGGGACAAGCCGTAAAAGCAGTTGAATTATCAACCGATAAGTCTTTTAAATTTCCAGTTAATTTAATTTTTGTTGGAAGATCTTTATCACTCGTGTAAATATCGATGTCGTATGAAAATTTTCCTTTTACTTTGGGATTCACTTGCAATCGCACAATTAACGAGCTATCTTTTTCAATGAATTGACCATTTACAAGGTAAACAACATCAAAGGGCTTTTTAACGCTTAAGAGGTATTCTTTCTTTGGTCCATTATTCGTAACAACAATATCAACAAATCGATCACTATACGCTTCTAAATCGCCAAAATCATGCTTTATGTTTTCAAAGACGATTTGCCCGAAAGAAATCGAGGTGAGAAAAAGTATAAAAAATAGAATAAGAAAACGCATGGGCCAAATATATCAAAAAACGAACCGTGATGAAAAAGTTACACCAACTACAATTAAAGCAAAATGAATCAATTTTATGTGTAATGCCGATGTAGTTTGAAATAAGTTCCATATTTCTTGAACTTCATTAAAAACACAATCGGTATTACGAAAACAAAAAAGGGACACCTTTCGATGTCCCTCTTCAATTCTTATTTCAATCATTAATGTTTGCAAGCTTGCTTTTCAGTTTACTTCTTATCACCGATAAACTTTCCATTTGCATCATAATGAGACATACACATCGCTTTTTCTTCAGCTGTGCAGCCCTTTTTGTCACACATCTTAGCACATTCAGCTTTGGTCATTTTTGAACACTCATTCATGTCACATTTACCCATTCCTTTATCTGCACAACAAGCACCTTTCTTCGTGCACTCATTTCCGCCAATGAATTTTCCATTTGCATCATAATGAGCCATACACATAGCTTTTTCTTCAGCTGTACAACCTTTTTCATCACACATTTTAGCGCACTCATCTTTTGACATTTTAGCACATTTGCTCATGTCACACTTTCCGATCATTGTTTCACCATTCATGTGAGCATCACACGATTTCATATCACCTTTACAACATGATTTTCCGTGACATTCTTCCATTTTAGTTCCATTAGCACCTACTTTGTTTTCACCGTTATGACCATTACCCAAGATTGGAGCAATTACCAAACCGATCAAACACGTTAATTTAATTAAGATGTTCATTGAAGGACCAGAAGTATCTTTGAAAGGATCACCAACTGTATCTCCAGTTACAGCAGCTTTGTGCGCTTCAGAACCTTTATAAG
>VFKM01000114.1 GCA_009885545.1 Flavobacteriales bacterium | reverse complement strand
CCTTCTTCCTTCTTTTAAACCAAATAAGCTCTAGAATTCTCGCCATCCAAATCCACTTCAACACGTTCTTTTAAAGTTGTCGAAAGACTCAAACCAACAAAATCTGCTTTAATCGGATATCTTCTATGTGTTCGGTCAACCAGCGCTACTGTTTTTATTGATTTAGTCGCCCGTTCTAAAAATTTCATTAACGCATATTGCATTGTTTTTCCAGAATTAAGAACGTCATCCACTAAAATAATATAGGCGTTTTTCAACAGTTTTTCGTCAATAGAAAGTGTGACAGGTTCGCTCCAAGGTTCGTCTTTGTTTACCGTAATTTCAAAAACATGAATTTCTTGATCAGAATTAGAAGCCATAATTGCTTTCAATTTGTTGGCCAATTTTATTCCATTTCCACAAATTCCACCAATATAAATAACTGGTTCTTCGAAACAATTCTCTAGAACTTGGTGTCCTAAACGAGTAATTTTTTGTTCAATTTCTTTGTGATTAAGGATGTTGTTCATGTCTGAAAATGTTTAAACAAATATAGTTATACCATTTTATCTTTGAAATATCCACGTTATTAATTTAGAGTAAAGTGTTATTTGCTTTTTTTGGAAAATAAGAGTATTGGACTTTAATGTATATAAAGAGCTTCTTAAACTCAATGAAATCAGGAGTTCTACGCAATATTTAGATGTTTAAATGTTTAAATGTTTGTGGTTAAAGTTGTTTGCAACCAAACCTAGATAAATGTTTTTATTGAACAAATGGAAGTAAGTGGTTAAACTTATCTAAAGATGATTTTTTAAAGAAATTATGACCGTTATTTATTTCGATAACACAATCTGGAATTCCAATATTTTCAGCAAATTGATATGCTTGTTTTGGACGAATAACTTGATCGTGTTCACCCATGATTATCAAAAAAGGAATTTTATTTGTTTTAATGGCTTTTGAAATAGCCTTATTGTTAGGTAAAAGTAATCTAAATGTTCTCCAGGTAGCTGAAGCTTGAACGATCAGTTTTTTGTTGGCAGAAAATTCTTGGACAAAATCACGCACTTTTGGACGCATCAAACGAAGATTGTAAGCTATTTTACTCAAACGAATCAAACGATTAGGATTGCTTTCAAAACTTTTCATAAGTGAACGTGCCCATTTTTGTCGAGACGACCAATTGTAAAAACTGTGATTATCCATTCCGTCAGGTGCAATTAACGTGAATGAAAGCAGTTTTTCGGCAATAAATGGGAGTAAGCACAAAGCAAATCTTCCACCTTGACTAAATGCAAGTAAATGAAATTTAGTAATTGCTTCTTCTTTTAGTATTAACTCAAAAAGATCAACAAACTCTTCCGTTCTTAAAGGATTATTCTCGATTCTACTTTCTGGAAAAATGGAATTTCCATGATGAAAAAGATGAATTGAAATTACCTTGCGATTAGCTGCTTCAAGAAATTCAAAATCATTCGCACTTCTTCCATGCCCGTGCATACATATGACCACTTCTTCACCTTCACCAAGCACGAAATATTCGAGTTGAAGATTGTTGATAGATATGAGATTGGTACGAGTCATTATTTTGCTGTAAAGTTAGAGTCTTTAATGATAACGATTGGTTTAGATTACAAAATAATGTATTGAATGTGTTTAATTTGGTTTAAATGTTTTCTAGGTGGCTATGTGGTAAAATAATTACTCCTAATTTGTAATTCTTTTCAATATTTCTATAAAACCAAATATTTCTCTTTAATAAATCGGAATAGTTATTAACGAATTTTGTTAAAAACATCATTGAAACGATTTAAAACCATCCGGACTTTTGATTAAATTTGCTCTCAGTTTATTGTATACGTTAAATTGAATCTCAAAAGAGCATAAAATGCCAAAAAACACCTCCATTAAGTCAGTATTAATAATCGGAAGCGGCCCTATTGTTATCGGTCAAGCATGTGAATTTGATTATGCTGGTTCCCAAGCTGCAAAGTCGTTACGTGAAGAAGGAATTGAAGTAACAATCATTAATTCAAATCCAGCAACGATCATGACGGATACAGTTGTTGCGGATAATATTTATTTGCAGCCTCTTGAACCTGAAAGTATCGTTGAAATTTTGAAAAAGCACAAGATTGATGCTGTTTTACCTACAATGGGTGGACAAACAGCCTTGAATTTGTGCATTCAATGTGATGAAATGGGAATTTGGGAGGAACATGGTGTGGATATTATTGGAGTTGATATTGCCGCTATTGAAATCACTGAAAATAGAGAAGCTTTTAGAGAATTGATGTTGAAAATTGGGGTGGGAATGGCTCCTCAAAAAACGGCAAAGTCATTCTTAGAAGGAAAAGAAATAGCACAAGAATTTGGTTTTCCATTGTGTATTCGACCTTCTTATACACTAGGTGGATCCGGAGCAGCAATTTTACACGAGCCAAAAGAATTTGATAATTTACTAGAACGAGGTTTGCATCTTTCACCTATTCACGAGGTGATGATTGACAAAGCATTGCTAGGATGGAAAGAATATGAATTAGAGTTATTGCGTGATGCAAATGACAATGTTGTTATCATTTGTTCAATTGAGAATTTTGATCCAATGGGAATTCATACTGGAGATTCAATTACTGTTGCTCCAGCTATGACTTTATCTGATACTACATTTCAACGAATGCGTGATATGGCTATCTTAATGATGCGTTCGATAGGTAATTTCGCTGGAGGATGCAACGTTCAATTTGCGATTTCTCCGGATGAGAAAGAAGATATTATTGCAATTGAAATTAACCCACGTGTTTCTCGTTCTTCTGCATTGGCATCAAAAGCAACGGGATATCCAATTGCTAAAATTGCAGCAAAACTTGCGATAGGGTACCATTTAACAGAATTAAACAACCAAATCACAAAAACAACATCGGCGTTATTTGAACCAACGTTGGATTATGTGATTGTAAAAATACCACGTTGGAACTTCAATAAATTTCCAGGAACAGATCGTAAACTTGGACTTCAAATGAAGTCGGTTGGTGAAGTAATGGGAATCGGACGTTCTTTTCAAGAGGCATTGCAAAAAGCATGTCAATCGTTAGAAATTAATAGAAATGGTCTGGGTGCTGACGGACGTGAGTTGACAAATCAGGACGAAATATTACACAGTTTAGAATTTGCAAGTTGGAATCGTTTGTTTCATATATACGACGCAATTAAATTGGGGATTCCATTCAAGAAAATTGTTGAGAAAACAAAAATTGACATTTGGTTCTTGAAACAAATTGAAGACTTAATAAAGTTGGAAAGAAGAATCGAAAAATTCCATTTGGAGAGTATTCCAAAAGAATTGATGTTTGAAGCGAAACAAAAAGGATATGCAGACCGACAAGTTGCACATCTTCTACGTTGCTTAGAATCTGAAGTTTATACTAAACGAATTGAGCAAGGTATAAATCGTGTTTACAAGTTAGTTGATACGTGTGCTGGAGAATTTGAAGCACAAACACCATATTATTACTCAACATTCGAATATGAAAATGAAAGCGTTTCTTCTGACAAGAAAAAAGTAATAGTTTTAGGCTCAGGACCAAATCGTATTGGACAAGGAATTGAGTTTGATTACAGCTGTGTTCACGGTGTTTTAGCAGCAAAAGAATGTGGTTATGAAACAATCATGATTAACTGTAATCCTGAAACGGTTTCAACAGATTTTGATACTGCAGATAAATTATACTTTGAGCCAGTATTCTGGGAACACGTTTATGATATCATTAGACATGAAAAACCAGTTGGTGTTATCGTTCAATTAGGTGGACAAACAGCACTTAAAATGGCTGAAAAACTTGAACGATACGGAATAAAAATACTTGGTACAAGCTACGAAGCGTTGGATTTAGCCGAAGATAGAGGTCGTTTTTCTAAGGTATTAGAAGAGAACAATATTCCTTTTCCAAAATATGGAATTGTAGAAAGTGCAGAACAAGCACTCGAACTTTCAGATGATTTAGGATTTCCACTTTTAGTTCGTCCTTCTTACGTTTTGGGTGGACAGAAAATGAAAATTGTTATCAATAAAGAGGAATTGGAGCACCATGTTGTTGATATTATCAATGAAATGGGGAACAATCAAATTTTATTAGATCATTTTATTGGTGGGGCAATTGAAGCTGAAGCAGATGCTATTTGTGATGGTGAAAATGTACACATCATAGGAATAATGCAACACATAGAACCAGCGGGAATACACTCAGGAGATTCTTATGCTGTTTTGCCACCTTACAACTTAGGTGATTTTGTGATGCAACAGATAGAAGATATCACAGTTAAAATTGCTTTGGCATTGAGAACAGTTGGATTAATGAACATTCAATTTGCAATTAAAGATGACAAGGTTTACGTGATTGAAGCAAATCCGCGAGCATCTAGAACTGTTCCTTTTATTGCGAAAGCATACAATGAGCCCTATGTGAATTATGCTACAAAAATAATGTTGGGTGAGAAGAAGCTTTCAGATTTTAATTTCAATCCACGTAAAGAAGGATACGCGATTAAAATCCCCGTTTTCTCATACGAGAAATTTCCAGATGTAAAAAAAGAACTTGGTCCAGAAATGAAATCAACTGGTGAAGCGATTCGTTTTATTAAGAATTTGAAAGATCCTTTCTTTACCAAAATTTATTCAGAACGTAATATGCATTTATCGAAATAGTGGTTGTAGCGGCTAGTATATCAGGAATATTTAGGACGGTTCTAATAATTATAGGTGCCATAGTTTTATTGCGATTTCTCGGTCAATTGATGATTGCAAAAAGAAATATGGAAGCTGAAAGAATTCTCAATAAAAACCAACGCGAAGGTGAAGCGGAACGTCAACGAAAAATGAAAAGTTTCGGAAAGACGTCAATTTTAAGTGGTGGAACCAAGCAAAAAGAAAGTAAAAATCATTCAGATATTGTAGATGTTGATTTCGAAGAAATGAAATGATAAAAGCATTTTACTGGGCGTTTCTTTGTATTATAAGTTTAGCTTTTTATTTCTGAGAAACCATTTTTGTGCAAAAAGTAACGAAATTATCAAAGATCACTCTACCTAAATTTCCTGACATTTCAGGATGAAATTGCACACCGAAAAGGGGTAAAGAGGTATGTTGCATCGCTTCATTTACACATCCGTCAGATGTGCCAACCAATTTAAATCCAAAAGGAATTGAGATTGTTTCACAATGGTCTTCCATCATTTCAAATTCTGTAGGAAGTTTATCAAACAAAATGCAATTTTCAAACACTTCAATTGTTTGCCAATCACGATCTTCGCGCATTCTTGAACCAAATGCCCCGAAAACTAAACCCATTATTTGGTGTCCGAAACAAATTCCTAAAACTGGAATTGTTGTCTCTTTTAACCAAGACAATTGCTCTATGAATGGTAGTACATTTTGCTCAGTTATTAATAGGGGAGCCCCCGAAATAATGACACCTTGACAATTGTCTAAATCTGTTTCTTTGAAATCTAAAATGGGAAGTGTTTTATAATCACAAAACTCATCAACAATTTCCTCAATGTATTGAGTTTTAGAACTGCCACAATTTAAGATAAGTATCATATGTCTAATTTACCTATTCCTTGTCGAATTATTTCTGGTGCTGACCCTGTGCAATCGATAATAGTTGACGCTTCAAGTTTTCCATATCCTCCATCTATAATCATTTCGACATCGTCATCGTAACGTTCATATATAGCATATGGATCAGTGAAATAGTCCATTATTTCATCTTCTTGATTGTGCAGGGAGGTGGTTGCAATTGGATTACCTAATTCTTCAACAATCAACAATACAATATCGTTGGCAGGAATGCGAATACCAATTTCCTTTCTGTTGGTATCAAATAACCGTGGGATCTCATTTGTAGCATTCAATATAAATGTAAAAGGACCAGGTAACGATTGTTTGAGTAATTTGAAAACAGATCTATCAATTTGCTTTACATAATCAGATAAATGGCTTAAATCATGGCAAATGATTGAAAATTGTGCTTTACTTAGTTTAATGTCTTTCAGTTTTGCTAGATTATTCAGTGCTTTTTTATTGAATAAATCGCAGCCCATACTATAAACCGTATCGGTTGGAAAAATAATGATACCACCTTTTCTTAAAACATCAACAGCTTGTTTTATAAGCCTCGAGTCAATATTGTTTGGATTTATCTCTACTAGCATAATGACATAAAAAAAGAGGCTAAACCTCTTTTTTCTTATAATGTTGAATATTTTTTGTTAACGTATTTTTAAGGATTAGCTCATTGGGTGTTAATGATTCAATTAAAAAACTTTCAGAAACTAATGAGTCCTCTAAGAAATGATTCAAGTTTAATTCCTTGCCATTCAATTCATATTGACCTTTGTAGCGCTCCTGGATTTTTGGAACACCGGAATTACTAATTTTTTCGTTTGTTATTTTATCAAAAAAGATAAAAAACCCGTTTTCCTTTATGGTCAGGGTTACAGCTGTAGGTTTACCGGAGTAATCAAGTTTTCTTCCGTTTTTTTCTTCCTGGAGTAGAGTCCAATCTCCATTTATAGTAACTATTGTATTTTCAGAATTGATAGTTTCTTCATTCACTTCTTGTTCACCACAAGATTGAAGAAATATCGTGCTTAATAATAATAGAGCGGCAAAAATAAATTTCATGCTTTTTTATTTAGTTGTTTCAAAGATAGTATAATTGTAAAATAAAGTCAGATTAAATGGTCTTTTCTATTTTCTTAATTTTTCTACTGAATTGTGTCTTTGTAAATTTTACATGAAATTGCCCTGTGATCACTCAACGCTTCCTCCTGTATTTCGAAATGTGTGGAGATTAAATTGTTAGTATGAAATATATAATCAATTCTTCCTGCTGGAACTTTACCTACATAAGTGGAGCCAATCCCATTAGAGCAATTTCTATAAGCGTCTGTTAAAAATTTATTGAACTGATTGTAGGAGTAGGACATTGGTGTATCATTAAAATCACCACAAACTATTGTTGGGTAAGGTGAAGTGCGAGCATGTTCCATTACAGTTCTGGCTTGCTCTGCGCGTTTTGGATATGCAATTCGCAATTTGTCAATCATTAAACGCATCGTAGATTTTTCTTCTTGCTCACCTGTTACATCCTGAAAATCTGAATAATCTTCTTCTGTTAAACGAATTGATTGAAGGTGAACATTGTAAACCCTAAAAGTGTCTAGATTTTTCACAATGTCAACATAAATGCAGTAATTGAAATCATTTTCTCCTTGCGAGGAAAACATCACATCTCCTTTAGCAATCAACTCGTATTTTGAAAGTATTGTTACACCAAAATTTTGTCTACCGCGCAATTTGTGTGCATAACGTTCGTGATAGTCCTTGATTCCAAGAAGTGTAATTAATGTATCTCTTGTTGAAAATTTAGTCGGTTTGTCCTGGTGATAGAATTCTTGAAAACATATAATATCTGGATTTTTATCTTGAACATATTGAAAAATCGCATTTCGATTGGTGTATCTGTCGGATTCTTCTGAAGTATACAAATCAAATAATCGAACGTTGTAGCTCATGACATTCAGAATTTTATCCTCAGAGGGTAATTCTGTTTCATTGGATCCTAAAGCAATCATTCTAAAATGTAATTTGCCACCAATAAAAAGAACGATCAATGTTATTATCGCCCATTTTGATTTTGCTAACGACCAAATAAGTAGCAATAAAAGTGTGCAAAATAAAATAATAGGATAAGCTAAACCGAAAAAAGGAAGGATTTTAAAGGTGTTTGGATGTACAAAAGGAGCGAGGTAAGCCAACAATAGTCCTGTCAAACAAATTATTGTAAGGACTTTTAATAAAGTTGAAAACCGCACTATTTTCTTTAAAATTTCACCCATTTTTACTTTGATTGAAAAGAATCTCTTTTTCAGTTTTTGTTAATGAATCGTATCCTGATTTTGAAATTTTATCCAATATTCTATCAATAATAATTTGTCTTTCCTTTGATTCAGCATTGTATTCTTCATCGCTTTTAAATTTCGGACCTCTTGTCACTCCGCCTTTTTTAACCTTTAGTTTTTTGTTTGAACTAAAGATATTGCGAAAGAACCGAATTAAAGAATCGCCTATCATTTGTGATCGATTAACCAAATTTGAAGTACTGTGTAAATTATAAACTGAAACCATTCCTATAATTACTCCACCAATGTGAGCAAAGTGGGCAGTTCCGTCATTCAGTCCTAAAGATAACAAATCTGTTAAAACAAAAAAACCTGCCAATATGATGAGGCGAACAGGAAATACACCAAATAAATTAACTTGTAAATTAGGTCTATGAAAGGCTAATGCTGCGAATATTGCCATTACTGACCCTGAAGCACCAACAATGACAATTTTTTCATTTTGAAGCGTAGGAAAGATTAGGTGTGCAAGAATTTCTAAAATTCCGCCTGCAATACCACCAATAATGTATGTGTATAATAGTCTTTTTTGATCGAATAGCTGTTCGAACATTTTTCCTGAGAAATACAAGAAAAGCATATTCATTAAAAAATGCCAGATGGTGAAATGAGCAAAAATACTTGTTACGAGTCCCCAAGGATGAAGAATGAATTCACCTAAATCGGTGTTCAGCGAAAAGATAGTTGGAAGGATTGACGCTACATTTGATTCAAAGCTCCCACCTATTAATCTGCCAAATACAAGGAATACTTGTAGTGATAAAAATATAATTGAATTAATAAAGATCAATCGAATAGTCATTCCACCATATTTATATTGGTGTTTGATATCGTCAATAAATGTTCGTTCTGTTTGCATTTTATACCATTTAACTTCTAATTCCAGCTTTTATTGAAATCAGAGTTTTACCAAAAATTCTTTTTGTCTGTTTTGCGCCATATTAAGACCATTGTAATCCCAACAATTGCACCACCAACATGAGCTAAATGAGCAATTTGATCGTGTTGCATTTTAATACTACTATAAATTTCAAAAATTAAATATGCTCCAATTAAATATTTTGCTTTAATTGGTATAGGAGGAAAAAGTAACATTAATTCTGTGTTAGGAAACAAAACTGCGAATCCTGCTAATACTCCAAATAACGCTCCTGATGCACCTACCATATTACTTGTCGTTAAATCGTAATACCTTTGAATAACTTCTCTTTGGTTTTCTTCATTAAAAGTTATTTCAGATAAGTAATTGTTGACAATTTTGTGATTTAAGGTGTCCAAATCAAAGCCCATTGAAGAGATTGTTTTCTTCAATTCCATTAATTCCCAAACTCCAATTGAATTGTAGAGAAAAAATGCTCCTAAACCACAAGCCATATAGAAAATGAAAAAGCGTTTTGCGCCCCATAGTCGTTCTAGATGAGAACCAAACATCACTAACAAAAGCATGTTGAACAGTATATGCATAAAATCTGTTAAACTGTGCATAAACATATGGGTGATCACTTGGTATGGCTGAAATAAAGCAGAATTGAAGTAATGAGCACCTAAATATTGCCCCACATCGACTCCTTTATTCACCAAAACAAGTGATGCGATATAAAGTATTACATTAATCAGTAATAGATTCTTTGTTACCTGTGGAATGTTGTTTAAAAATGAGAACATATTAAAATTTTAATGCGATTTCTTCTATTGTTAATGTTTGAATTATTTTTTTTCCTCTTGGCGTAAAGGAATGCTCTGTACATTGAAATAATTGTTCAACAAGTGATTCTGCCGATTCATTGTTTTGAATTGTAGATTTTCTCTTGCCAGAAGATGAGGCAATTGATTGTACGATAACATGTGCAATTTCTCCTTTTCCGATTTCTTGATAATCTTGTACTATTCTGCTCAAAAAAGCAACATGTCTGCCTTTTCTGTCCGGGCTATCATAATGTGTGTCAGTAATGACGTTCGATAAATGTTG
>VFKM01000130.1 GCA_009885545.1 Flavobacteriales bacterium | reverse complement strand
TTGGGCAGAATGGTGTGGACCTTGTCGAATGATCGGACCAATCGTTGACGAAATGTATACCGAATATGAAGGTAAAGCAATCATCGGAAAAGTAAATGTTGATTTAAACCCAGGTGTGTCAGCACAATTTGGTGTAAGAAACATTCCAACAATATTATTCATCAAAAATGGTGAAGTTGCAGATAAATCAGTTGGTGCAGTTCCAAAAGCACAATTAGTAGCGAAATTAGATGCAATGATGTAATTCTTGTATTTCAAACAAATATCAAAAACCGTTCGTCAGCTGACGAACGGTTTTTTTGTTTTTTGAGCTCCGCTGCAGTTGAACTGCTGCGGTCATCAAGCTACGACTAATAAAATATAGAATTAAAATGAAAAATTCTTTCCTTCAATCGTTAAAAGTATTCGATTTGGCTTTACAACTAACCTGAATTTAATTCATTACTTTTAACAAAATAAAGGGTGATTGTAAAATCATTTAAGCCGCAGCAGTGCAACTGCAGCGGAGCGGGAAGTTTGTTAAATTATAAAATAAAATATGTTTAAATTAATATTGATAATCTGTACTTTTTTTATACATAATTTCTCTTTTTCACAAGAAATTATTTTTAAGGATTCATGTTTTAAAATAGCGATATTAAATCATGTGCCTAAAATTGATTTAAATAACGATGGAACCATTCAAATTGAGGAGGCATTATTAGTGAAAGAGCTTAATCTTTATGATAAAGGAATCACAGTTATTGATGATGTCAAATATTTTCCCAATCTTGTAAAACTGGTCATAACTAAAAATAAATTAACAGAAATAAAACTTGAGTCGTTAGAAAAACTTGAATCGTTAAGTTGTGCATTAAATAGTATTACAAGATTTGAACTTTCAGATATGCCAAATTTAAAGAGATTAGCTTGTGGTTTTAATATAATATCAAGTTTAAATTTGATTAATATTCCGAATCTAGAATCAATTAATTTTCCAGAAAATAGATTGACTGAAATAGATTTAAGTCAGTTTGAAAAGTTAAAGTATTTGGATCTTCAAGATAACCTTCTAAAAAAACTTGATTTATCAAATAATATTGAGCTAATTCAAATTAATATTGAGAAAAATTTTATTGAAGAACTTGATATTCGTAAAAACATCAAATTGAATATAAAAATTATGTATAGAGATTCAAAAGTTGTTTTTATCGCCACCCCTGAACAAGAAGAAATTATAAAGGTAACACCCAATGGACCCAAGGTTAAAGTCTTTTCTGATTAGATTGATCATCAACTTCCCGCTCCGCTGCAGTTGCACTGCTGCGGTCATTAATTTAAATTCAAATACCTCTTCTAAACAAATCCAATTTTCCCAAGCCAGAATAAAAATGCTAGGATTCCATAGATAGCCGGAGAATTTGCACATAATTCACATTATAACGCATAATTCCCAACTCATAATTCATAACTCATAATTCAATTATTATCTTTGTCAAAAATATACAAATGGATTCTTTTTGGCGCCGGTTAAAATTCTACGGTTTTGGGTTTGGTATCGGACTCGTTTTTGTTGTTATCTTCTTTCAAAATAGAGGGTGTTCTTGGCTTCCTTCCAATCGGGTGAAGAATAGTTTTTTGGAACGTTTGATTGTTCTACCTGAGAGTCAAAAAGCGCTGATGCTTTCGAAAAATTTAACTGAAAAAGATATTATCAATGTCTTGAACGATGGGGATATTAATTTTGAAAAAAGTATCAAACAAGGAAAAACAAAAGTGTATTTGTTGGAAAAAGAATTCGACGGAAAAGGATTAATCCGTTTCTATTTTACCTTACCACGAGAAAGCTTTATTTCTGAAGTCATGATGTCCGCTCCTTCAGCTTCAAAAGTTAGAAATACGACAAGTGGGTACGGTGATATTATTCATTTTCCAAAAGACGATAATTTAGTGTATGTAGATACCACAAAATTAGTAACTTGTCAGCAAAATGAACTCGGCTTATTGAATCCTTTAGACATTTATAAGCTGTTGAAGAAGAACGGAAGAGTTGATTTTTCAAAAACAAATTATAGTAAGTATCCAAAAGCAGAACAGTATTTGGAATTTACAGATAAAAAGAACAGGGTAATTGGTGCAAAATCAATATGGTATAAGAATAAAATCAACATTACGATTTTTGAAACCCCTTTTAAGATTGAGTGTGAGTAACTATTAAACCAACGGTGTTAATAAAACAAACGTTTTAGTATTTTATAAAGTGGATGTTTTTTTAATTTTGAACAATGGAATTTTCAGCGGAGCAAATTGCGGGTATATTAGGCGGAATAGTTGAGGGGAATCCTCAAGCTACAGTAAATGGTTTAGCCAAAATTGAGGAAGGTCTACCTGGTGCTTTGTCATTTTTGTCGAATCCAAAATATGAAGAATACATCTATGTGACGCTTTCAAGTATTTGTATTGTCAATAAAACGTTTACCCCAATTAAAGATATTCCAAAAACACTGACATTGATCAAGGTGGATGACGCATATGCATGTTTTGCAAAGTTGTTGGAAGTATACAGTCAGATGAGCAAGAAATCGCCGAAAATTGAAAATCCATCTTTCATTTCTGATACTGCAAGTGTTGGTGAAGGTCTTTATTTAGGTGCTTTTGCATATATAGGTGAAAATGCGAAAATCGGTAACAATGTTTCGATTTATCCAAATGCATATATCGGTGATAATGTTGAAATAGGTGAAGGTTCAATTATTCATCCTGGAGCAAGTATTTACACAGATTGTAAAATCGGCAAAAATTGCATCATTCATGCTGGTGTAATAATCGGCGCTGATGGTTTTGGATTTGTTCCAGATGCGAATGGTGAATATCAAAAAGTTCCTCAAATAGGAAATGTAATCTTAGAAGATAATGTTGAGGTAGGATCTAATTCTACAATCGACAGAGCCACTATGGGTTCTACAATTATCCGAAAAGGAGTGAAAATAGATAACTTGTGTCAAATTGCGCACAATGTTGAAATTGGTAAGAATACAGCCATGGCAGCGCAAGTTGGAATAGCAGGTTCAGCCAAAATAGGTGAGAATGTAATGATTGGTGGACAAGCTGGAATCAGTGGACATTTATTCATTGCTGATGGAGCGAAAATAGTTGCACAGTCTGGAATTCCTTCATCGGTTAAAAAAGCAGATACATTAATGGGTTCGCCTGGAATTCTTTTAGAGGATTTCAAAAAATCATATTACGGATTTAGAAAATTGCCATTCATTTTGAATAAAATCAGTGAAATGGACAAGAAAATAAAAGAATTAACTAAAGTAGAATAAATGGCTGAAAAGCAACGTACCCTATTAAATTCTATTCACTTGCAAGGAGTGGGATTGCACACTGGAGAAAAAGTAAATTTAGAAATTTGCCCTGCTCCAGATAATCATGGTTATAAATTCCAACGCACAGACTTAGATGGTCAGCCAATTATTAAGGCGGATGTGGATCTTGTCGTTGCTACAGATAGAGGTACAACTCTCGAATATAAAGGTGCTCGTGTTTATACAACTGAACATGTTTTAGCAGCATTATATGGTTGCCAGGTAGACAATGCGTTAATTAAAATTGATGGACCAGAAGTTCCTATTATGGATGGTAGTTCATTGCTTTTTGTCAATGAAATTGAAAAAGCTGGTTACCAAGACCAAGAAGCTGAAAGAGATTATTTTGTTTTGACTGAAAATATTCCTTGGGAAGACACCGATAAAGGAATTGAATTTTTGGCAATTCCAGATGAGAATTACCGCATTACTGTAATGGTGGATTATAAGTCGCCGGTCTTGGGTACGCAGCATGCGACAATGTACAATATCGGTGAATTCAATAAAGAAATTGCTTCTTGCAGAACATTCGTGTTTTTACGTGAATTGGAATTTCTTGCAACAAATAACTTAATTAAAGGAGGGGATTTAGACAATGCGATTGTTTTAGTCGATCGAATGGATGTGAGCCAAGAAGAACTAAATCGTTTAGCTAAATTACTTGGAAAGGAAGATTTAAAAATTACAATAGACGGGATTGGTGTTTTAAACAGTTCTAAATTGCAATATGAGAATGAGCCAGCACGACATAAATTACTTGATATTGTTGGAGATTTAGCGTTAGTCGGTAAGCCGATTAAAGCACATATTTTAGGCGCTCGACCAGGACATTCTGGAAATGTGCGTTTTGCGAAGGTGTTGAAAGACCAAATCAAAAAACAAGAAAGTCAAGGAAAAACATTTGATTTAACGAAAGAGCCATTATACACTATCAATGATATTGAAAAAATGTTGCCTCACCGTTTTCCGTTCTTAATGGTTGATAAAATCATGGAAATCAACGAGGAATCAATCATTGGTGTGAAAAACATCACGATGAATGAGCCAATTTTTACGGGTCATTTCCCAGGTAATCCAATCTTCCCTGGTGTCTTACAAATTGAAGCAATGGCGCAAGTTGGTGGTATCTTCGCATTAAGTAAAGTTGAAGATCCACATTTTTATACTACTTACTTTATGAAAATAGATAAAGTAAAATTCAAACAAAAAGTAATACCTGGAGATACGATCGTATTTGAATTATATTTACTTTCACCAATCAGAAGAGGATTAGTGGAAATGGGTGGAAAAGCATACGTGAACGGGCAAATGGTTATGGAGGCAGAAATGCTAGCACTTGTGACAAAAGATAAAGAATAAGATGATCAGTAATTTAGCATCCGTATCAACAGAAGCAACTATAGGTGAAAACGTAATTGTTGAACCATTTTCAACGATTTATGAAGATGTTGTAATCGGTGCTAGGACAAAAATTCATCCAAATGTTTCCATTTATCCAGGAACTCGAATTGGTGAAGATTGCGAAATTTTCCCAGGAGCAGTTATTGGTGTTATTCCTCAAGATTTAAAATTTGAAGGAGAATACACAACTGTCGAAATTGGAAATAATACTGTTATTAGAGAATGTGTTACGATTCACCGTGGAACGAAAGACAAATGGAAAACGAGTATTGGTAACAATTGTCTGTTAATGACATATGTGCATGTTGCACACGATTGTCAAATTGGAAACAATGTTATTCTTGCAAGTTATGTTGGTCTTTCTGGACATGTTCAAATTGATGATTACGCAATTTTAGAAGGAACAGTTGTAGCCCAACAATTTGTACATATTGGAAGTCATACGTTTATTGGTGGTGCATCACTTGTTAGAAAAGATATTCCGCCGTTTATTAAAGCAGCAAGAGAACCACTTACATTTATTGGTGTAAATGCGGTTGGACTGCGTCGAAGAGGTTATACAGATGAACAAGTAAAGGAGATAGAAGATATCTACCGCATGTTATATATCCAAAACAACAATATCTCAAAAGGAATCGAAGCAATTAAAGAGAATATGGCTGATACAGCAATTCGTAAATTGATTCTAGATTTCGTTGAAGGTTCCGATAAAGGAATTATTCGTGGAATGATTTAAATAGTTACAAGTTATTAGTTGCTA
>VFKM01000074.1 GCA_009885545.1 Flavobacteriales bacterium | reverse complement strand
ATTAAAGTAAGAACGTATATGCGCTTGACGATAATACGGCACATACAAACTACCCGAACTAGCCCACGCTGAAGCCTGAAAAGGAACAACAGAATTCAAAATCTTCCCTTGTTGCTCTTTGTCGTCGATTGGAACATTCCAGCGTGTGTCTTTATCTGAAACTATTAAGGTTGGATATAAGAAAAAAACATCTATCGAATCAAACGGATTTCGAACAAAGAAATCTTTCATCTTATCAGGATAATTTCCTGGAACAACTGCCCAATTTAAAGGGTTTGAATAATCAACAGGTTCTTGTTGTGAAAAAGCAGAAAAAGTGATTTGTAAAATTGTTAGGATTAAAATGGTGTTTCTTATAAGCATTATTCTTTGTTTAACTTAGTTCTGATCGCATCAACGCATTTCATTCCATCGATCGCCGCGGAAATTATTCCTCCTGCATAACCAGCTCCCTCAGCACATGGAAACAATCCTTCAATTTCAACGTGCTCCATTGTTTCTGGATTCCGAGGAATAGAAATTGGTGAAGAGGTTCTGGATTCAGGAGCATGTATTACTGCATCATTAGTTAAATATCCATTCATTTTTTGACCAAAATCTATGAAAGCTTTTCGTAAACGTTTCACAACAAATGGTGGAAAAATAGTATCCATTTCAACACTTGTTAAACCCGGAATATAAGATGACCGAGGGAAATCAATTGATATTTTCTTCTGCACAAAATCCAATAAGCGCTGTGCAGGAACATTTTGAGTTCCTCCAGCCAATTCCCAACATTTTCGTTCAATCATTTTTTGAAAATCCAAACAAACAAATGGATCGTTTTCCTTTCCAGGGAAATCTTCAGGAGAAATTCCTACGACTACACCTGAATTGGAATACGGATTGTTTCTTTTGGAAGGCGACCAACCATTTGTTACAACCTCTTCTTGAGCAGTGGCACATGGAGCAATTATACCACCTGGACACATACAAAAGGAATAAACGCCTCTTCCATCTACTTGAGCTACTAAAGAATATGACGCTGGAGGAACAAAATCATCGTTCAACCTTCCGTGGTATTGAATGGTATCAATTAAATCTTGTGTATGTTCAACGCGCACACCTAAAGCGAAAGGTTTTGCCTCAATCTTAATCCCTCGTTGATGTAATAAATTAAAAATATCTCTTGCAGAATGTCCAGTTGCTAAAATGACATTATCAAAATCAAACCATTGTTTACTATTTATTTCAATACTTTTTATTGCTTGATTCTTAATTTTAAAATCTGTTAATTTCGATTCAAAATGCACTTCTCCTCCATATTTAATAATTGTTTCACGCATTTCAACGATTATCTGAGGTAATTTATTGGTGCCAATATGCGGATGTGCATCAACTAGGATATCGTCATCAGCACCGAAATGTACAAACCATTTCAAAGCTTTTTCAACGTCGCCCCGTTTTTTAGATCGGGTATATAATTTCCCATCGGAATAGGTTCCAGCGCCTCCTTCTCCAAAACAATAATTGGATTCAGGATTTACGATAGTATCTTTGTTCAGCTTTGCTAAGTCCCTTCTACGTGAACGCACATCTTTTCCACGCTCAAATACAATCGGTTTCAATCCAACTTCCAAACAGTGTAAGGCTGCAAACAAACCAGCTGGACCAGCACCAATTATGGCAATAGATTGGGCATTTGAAACATCTTTTGGATGAAATGACTCATTTATTTCAATGGCTTCATCATTCAAATAAACGTCAAAGGAGCAATTGATTTTGATGATACGTTTTCGGGCATCAATACTTCGTTTTTTCCAGACAAAATGAAAATCATCTGAACTTAGTCCTAATTCATCCTTAATTCTGTGCTTGAGAAATGCTAAATCCTGAGCTTGTTCTGGTAGGATTTGAAATTGAACTGTTTGACTCATTTCTTAACCTTCGAAAATAAAAGAAATCCACCAAACCTGATTATACAAATGATCTATTGGTTTTGAAACTGGGGTTAAATCTTGGATAAAAGAATCGTAAAAACTGTGTGCGTATTTTAATTCTATTCCAAATTTGAAATACGGAGCAAAAAACTCCACTCCACCACCAATTTGACCAGACAAATCATGTTTCTTGATTTTAATAAAAGGATCAATAAAATTCTGTGTTGCTGTTTCTTGTGATTGTAAGTCTATGGTGTATTGACCTCCGCACAACAAGTAAGTCGCGAAATTATTTAAACGTGTCGTTCTAAATTGAAACATTAAAGGAAAATCGAGGTTCGTTGAATTAATTCGTTCTTCATTGAAAACATCCTTTTTCGTAGGATCTGGATTTTCGAAGGTATATTGTAACACCCTTTCCTGAAATGACAAAGAAGGTAAAAAACGCAAGCGTACAACAGGCGTTCCCAATTTCAAAGAAGTTACAATTCCAACTTGTCCTCCAGGTTGTGATTTAGCAACAAGCGATTTTAATGCGTATTGTTCATATGCATCAATAACAGGAAATGCTGCAAAATTAGCCTTATTCAAGCCTAACATAAAACCAAAATGCAAAGTCCTTTCATCGAACCTTCTGTAATTCAATGGCTTTTCTTTTTGGGCATTAATTGTAAAAGAAAACAATAGACACAATGCTAAAACAGCTTTTCTCATAAAAAGAAAAACGGTTAACATTGATTCATATTGCATTTTGATTGGTTTCATTTTTATTTGTCTCCACTATATATAGTAGCTATTCCACCAGAAACAAGTTTTGATTCAACATTTAAATATCCCACTTTTCTTAGGATTTCTTTCATGTCTTCACCTTCAGGAAATGCAGCAACAGATTCTGGTAAATAAGCGTATGCCTTTTCATCCTTCGAGATTCTTTTACCGAAAAATGGAATTATGTATTTCGAATGAAAAGCATAATATTGTTTAACGGGGAATTTTTTTGGCTTAGAAAATTCAAGAATGACAATTTTTCCACCTTTTCGAACTACACGAAGCATTTCTGCTAATCCTTTTTCTAAATTCTCATAATTACGAACACCAAATCCAACAGTCAAGGCATCAAAATAACCATCTTCAAAAGGCAAATCTTCTGAATCACCTAAACGCATAGAAATGATATTATCGTAACCTTTGGCTTTCATTTTGACACGACCGACTTCCAACATTCCTTCAGAAATATCCATTCCAACAATTTCGGTTGGATTCAATTTCAAACTTTCGATCGCAAAATCACCAGTTCCACTCGCTAAATCTAAAATTCTTTGTGGTTTTAATGGCCGGAGCATTTTTATTGCTTTACGTCTCCAAATTCTATCAATTCCAAGCGACAAAAAATGATTTAAGAAATCATATCGTTTTGAAATATTATTGAACATTTCAGCGACTTCTTCTTTCTTAGATGTATTTTCGTTACCATAAGGCTTCACTACTTTCGTTTCTGACATATTTTTTTGTTATTCAACAATTTATTTCATTAAAAGTTCTTCAACTTCACGTAACAATTGTTCTTTCTGGATAGATACAACTCCACTTTTTTCACACACTAATCCTCCGGCTATGTTAGAGATTTCTGCAATTAAGTGAATTGGAATGCCCGCAACTAAGCAAAGCGTTGCGATTGAAATCACAGTATCTCCAGCACCACTTACGTCTGCTATATTTCTTAAATGCGCAGCAATATACTCTTGTGTTTGCCCTTCTTTTATAAAAACGCCATGCTCTGAAAGTGTCACGAAAGATATTTTGTTATTCAATTCTGATTCTAATAAAACAACCGCTTCTTCAAATTTATCTGGAGATTGGACAAATGAAAAATCAAGTCCAAGTCCTTCTTTCAGTTCTTTTAAATTTGGTTTGAAAAGCGTAACGTTTTTATAGGCTAAGAAATTCTCTTTTTTAGGATCAACAGCAGAAACAATTCCCTTTTCGTTAGCCAAAGAAATAGCTGTTTGAATAAATGTTGACGTTAATACTCCTTTATTGTAATCCTCAAAAATAACACCATCAACACCACTATTTATTAACGACTTAACCAAGTCTATTAAATCCTTTTCTTCAAGTAAAGAAATTGGATTTATTTGTTCAGAATCAATGCGTAAAAGTTGTTGATTATTGCCAATAACTCTTGTTTTAACAGTTGTTTTTCTATCAGTACTATATACTAATCCTTCATCTGAAATACCAGCATCCGATAATAAACTTTTTAAAATCCCTCCATGCTTGTCGTTTCCAACAACTGAACAAATTATTGGCTTTGCTCCCATTGCAACAAGATTCACAGCAACATTTGCAGCACCACCTAATCTATCTTCTTCTAAATCAAGACTAACAATAGGAACTGGTGCTTCAGGACTTACACGATTGACTTTTCCTCTTAAATAAGAGTCAATCATCACATCCCCAATTACGAGAATTCGCTTACCAACAAATTGATTGAAAAGGTTTTTAAAATCCATTAATTCAGTTTTTCCAAAGCAGTTTTAATACGTTTCATCGCTTCTATCAACGTTTCATCTGAAGCAGCATATGAAATACGGATACAATTTTGATCTCCAAAAGCATCCCCTGTAACCAAAGCAACTAATGCTTCGTCAAGCAAATATAAACACATATCATCTGCATTGTGAACAGTTGTTCCGTTATACGATTTTCCGAAGAAAGATGAAACATCTGGAAAGACATAAAATGCTCCGGCAGGCACATTAGCCTTCACTCCTTTCATATTGTTCAAAGCATTCAAGACCAAAACTCTACGTTTATTAAACGCTGTAATCATCTCCTTCAACACAATCGGATCAGCCTCCATTGCGGCAATCGTAGCTTTTTGAGTTATTGAACATGTTCCAGAAGTAAATTGTCCTTGAACTTTCGTGCATGCATCAGCAATTGCTTTTGGAGCACCAATATAACCAAGTCTCCAACCTGTCATAGCCCAAGCTTTTGACACACCATTCACCGTTACAACTTGATTATATACCTCTGGAAATTGTGCTAAACTTTCGTGTTTACCCATGAAATTAATGTGCTCATAAATTTCGTCTGATATCACAACTATTTGTGGGTATTTTTTCAATACATCCGCTAGCTCTTTTAATTCTTCTTTTGTATAAACAGAACCTGTTGGATTACAGGGAGTTGAGAAAATCAACATTTTTGTTTTTGGTGTAATCGCAGCTTCTAATTGTTTTCCTGAGATTTTAAAATCTCTGTCGATTCCAGCTTTAATTACAACAGGAATCCCTTCAGCAACTTTTACAATCTCTAAATAAGACACCCAATAAGGTGCAGGAACAATCACTTCATCACCTGGGTTTATAATACTCAACACAACATTGGCAATCGATTGTTTAGCACCAGTTGATGTTACAATTTGATCTTTGGTATAATCTAATCCATTATCACGTTTAAATTTTTTCGAAATACTTTCTCTTAAATCATCATACCCTTGAACCGGTGTATACATAGTGAAATTATTATCCATCGCTTCAACAGCAGCATCTTTAATGAATTGTGGAGTAAAGAAATCTGGTTCTCCTAAACTCAAAGAAATAATATCTTTTCCTTCAGCTTTCAACTCTCTACTTTTCCTTGACATTGCAATGGTTGCAGACTCTTCCATCGCCATTAAACGATCTGATAAATGTATCATAATTTTTACGCGTAAATTTATATGCAAAACTAAACAACTTCATCGAACAATCAGCTCATTCCTAGTAAAAATAACGGAAGAATTCAAGAGTCAATTGTGAATAAAACAATGGGATTTTAAAAATCCATCTATTTGAATTATGTAAGTTTGTAAAACTCATGACGGAAAAAAAATTCATTGATATTGAAAAAATTATCGAAAACAAAAATCCACGGCTTTTAAAATGGCTACCAGGTTTTATTTTATGGTACTTAAAACGCATTTTGCACGAAGATCAAATCAATGAATTTCTTGATAAAAACAAAGATGTTTATAACATAGATTTCTGTATTGCTGTAATGGAGTATTTGGAAGTGAAAGTTGAAATAAACGGGTTAGAAAATATCCCAAAAGATAATGCAGTTATTATTGCCCTCAATCATCCACTTGGAGGAATGGATGCAATTGCTCTTGTAGCAGCCTTAAAGGGTCATCGAGAGGATATTAAATTTATTGTCAATGACATTTTAATGAACTTAACGAATCTACAAGATTTATTCGTTGGGATTAACAAACATGGCAAACTAGGCGTTTCGACAAGAAATCAAGTACTGGATGTTTTTAGCACAGATGAAGCCGTTTGTGTTTTTCCAGCTGGACTTGTGAGTAGAAAACAAAATGGTGCAATTATGGACTTGGAATGGAAAAAGACATTTGTGACATTTGCACAGCGTTTGGATCAACCCATTGTGCCAATTCATATTGATGGATCATTGTCAAAATTCTTTTACAGATTAGCTAATTTCAGAAAATTCATTGGCATCAAAGCAAATATTGAAATGCTCTATCTTGCAAATGAACTATACAAACAAAAAGGAAAAACAATCACCTTCAATGTTGGTGAGAAAATATACACAAAGGATTTTGATAGTGCGAAATCTGAAAAAGTAATTGCTCAAGAAATAAAGAAAATGGTGTATAATCTTGCACCTTCAAAAAAATAAGCATGGAAAAAATAATTGACCCAATCGACAAAAACATATTAAAAGCTGAATTATCAAACGAAAGATTTGTTCGTGTTACTCGAAAAGGCGACAATGAAATTTATATTGTCAATCAACAAAATTCACCAAATGTTCTTCAAGAAATTGGAAGATTGAGAGAAGTGACTTTTAGAGCATCAGGCGGTGGAACTGGCTTATCTGTTGACTTAGATGATTACGACACCAATGACATTTGCTATCAACAGTTGATTGTTTGGTCGCCAGAAGATGAAGAAATTATTGGTGGATACCGATTCATCAAATGCTCAGACGCAATCGATCCTAAAACAGGTGAAATTCATTTATCTACAACGCATTACTTTGATTTTTCAAAAAAATTCATTGACGAATATTTACCACTGACAATTGAACTTGGCAGAAGTTGGGTACAACCGAATTTTCAACCAACTGTTAATCCAAGAAAAGGTCTATTTGCTCTGGATAATATTTGGGACGGCCTTGGATCTGTCGTGATGTTGAATCCTGAGATCAAATATCTTTTCGGAAAAGTCACTATGTATCCAAATTACAATACTGCAAGTAGAGATTTCCTTTTACATTTCATGAATCACTATTTTCCAGACAATGAAAATCTAATGCACCCATTCCATCCGCTTGTTCAGAATTATGACGAAGAATATGTTTCAGGACAATTGAAAGGTTTAGATTTTAAAGATGGTTTTAAAGTATTGAACAGTGCTGTTCGTGAGAAAGGCGAATTTATTCCACCGCTTGTCAATATTTATATGAACCTGTCTGCTACTATGAAGACATTTGGAACGGCTGTAAATCCAGAATTTGGGAACGTAGAGGAAACTGGAATTCTTGTGACTTTAGCTGATATTTATTTAGAGAAGAAGGAACGGCACATGACGTTGTAGGATTCTTTCTCTTTTAACTATCCAACAAATCGTCATTTAACTGCATCTCATTCGAATTGCCTTTCCATGTTTTAGCAACATTCACACAAACAATTACAATAAAAATAAGCGATAAAAAAACCATTATATAATATCCAGTTCCAGTAATTACTTTAAACCTTCCATTAAAACTCAAAGAGAAACTAGTGAAAAACCATACCACTAATAATGACCACAAATGAAAAAAAGAGAAAATCAGTGCCAAAACTTTTCCAACCTTTCCTTTTGAAAATATCATGAACAAACTAGTAACCAGATAAATTCCAATTGGAATCAAGGGAGCATATAAATTAAACCCATTTATTATTTTCCTTGATCCAGTTCCATAGGAAGGCTGACCAAATAAACCAACGTAAGAGCCGGCTTCAACAACATTAATTCTAAAAGGCAAAAAAAGTGTTAAAATCAACAAAACGCCAATTAGAACATACCAAAAAGTATAGGTCTTAAAAATATATTTTTGCTGTATCAATCTTCAGTAAGACAATCAATAATCACTTTTTGTCCCACCATACAGAAACTACCTCCTTGACTTTCAGAATATTTTAAGTGAACATCTTTTCCTTCCACCAATTCAATTTCGAAATCGCTGAGATTTTCAGGTTCCAATTTTGAACCATTATCCAATTCAAGAACCCAACCACAGCCATCAAAACCTGTTAGATTTTTCAATTCTGCATGTTCAGAATTTTTACAATTGGTGTCTTTGGCACATGAAACTATGATCAATAGTAAAAAAAGAAAAATAAATTTTCTCATTACGTTTAAATATCAGTCACTAATTGATGCTTTTCAATCAATTTACGCATGTTAATTAAAGCATATCTCATTCTTCCTAATGCAGTATTGATACTAATATCCTCCGCTTCAGCAATATCTTTAAATGACATATCGTTGTAGATTCTCATTTTCAGAATATCACGTTGAGTAGCTGGTAAATGATCAACCAAACCAACCATTTGCTTTTCAAGTTCCTCGTAAGACATCACTTCTTGAATATTTTTATCTTCCTGTGAAAGTGTACTAAAAATATTGAAATCATCCTTCATCGAAGAAGATTCTGAAATCATACGTACTTTACTACTTTTTCTGAAATGATCAATTACAAGATTGTGTGCAATGCGCATTGCCCAAGGCAAGAATTTACCTTCTTCATTATAAGTACCTAATTTGAGAGTATTAATGATCTTAACGAATGTTTCCTGGAAAACATCTTCTGCTAACATCTTGTCTCTCAATTTTAAATAAATAAAACGGTACATCTTATCTTTGTGACGCATCAAAAGTACTTCAAAAGCCTTATCATTTCCGTCAAGATACGCTGTGATCAACTCACGATCATCCATACACTTCATAGCCATAACTTCAAGTTTATTGTTTAAATCTTCGAACTTATTAAGCGTATACGTGTTTTATAGGCGATCCTTATTTTAGAATTATATGAGCTAAAGTACAAACTAAATTGAATAATCCAAAAAAAACTTTTTATTTTTTTAAAAGATGGGCAAAATAGCAAATTCGATATATTACGCAGAAAGTCTTATTTCACTGAACAAACAGAACGTTTTTAAACTTTTTTAAATTAAAAGAATATGAACTTTTTAACTGTTTACAATTTACAATCAAAGTGTTTTTATCTTTGATGTATTCTAATAATATATGTCCAAACAAAAATATATCGAAGTTAAAGGAGCCCGTGTTCACAACCTGAAAAATATGGATGTGAACATTCCACATGGAAAAATGACTGTTATCACTGGATTATCAGGATCAGGAAAGTCATCATTAGCTTTTGATACGTTATTTGCAGAAGGACAACGCAGGTATATCGAGAGTTTATCCTCTTATGCGCGTCAATTTTTAGGGAAGTTAAATAAACCGGAAACGGATTACATTAAAGGAATTTCACCTGCAATTGCTATTGAACAAAAAGTGATCTCTAGTAATCCAAGGTCAACAGTTGGAACAACTACTGAAATATACGATTACTTAAAAATAGCCTTTGCTCGAATTGGTAAAACCTTCTCTCCTATTTCAGGAAATGAAGTTGTCAAACATTCTGTCGCTAATGTGATCGATTTTTTAAAGACTTTAAAAGCAGAAGAACGGATATACATCGTAAATCCAATTCATGATTTTAAAAAGTATGGAATTGAAAGGCAGCTTAATTTATTAAAACAACAAGGATACACCCGTTTGTTATTGAACGACGAAATAGTTGATTTAGATGATTGTATATCAAATACACCAAAAGATATTGAAAATGCTTTTTTAGTCATTGATAGAATTGCCATATCTTTTACTGAAGAAAATGAAGCGAGATATGCTGATTCCATTAATTTAGCTTTCGTTGAAGGACATGGTGATTGCTTAATTGTTATTGCATCTAATTTTGAGAAATTTCCTTTTTCAAATCGATTTGAATTAGACGGAATGGAATTTCAAGAACCAAATGAACATTTCTTTACATTTAACAATCCATTTGGAGCATGTAAAATGTGCGAAGGTTATGGACAAGTTATAGGAATCGATCCAAACCTAATAATTCCTAATAAAAGTTTGAGCGTTTACGAAGGTGCAATTGCGCCTTGGAAAGGTGAATCAATGGGCGAATATCTGAATGAATTGGTTTACAATGCCAAAAAATTTGATTTTCCAATTCACCGTCCTATTGCTGAACTCACAGAAAAAGAATTAGCGCTTTTATGGTCGGGAAATAAATATTTCACTGGAATCAACGGTTTTTTCAAGTTTGTTGAAAGTCAAGCCTATAAAATTCAATACCGTGTGATGCTTTCTCGTTATCGCGGAAAAACAGAATGTTCCGATTGCCGAGGAACAAGATTGCGAAAAGACGCTAATTATGTCAAGATTGATGGTCATTCTATAACGGATGTTGTTTTAATGCCTTTGGAAGAATCTCATGCTTTCTTTTCTTCGTTGAAATTAAGCGATTACGATCGACAAGTTTCAAAACGTATTTTACCTGAAATAATAAGTCGATTGAGTTTTCTTTTGAATGTTGGATTGGGTTATTTAACCTTGAACCGTCAATCAAACTCCTTATCAGGAGGAGAATCACAACGCATCAATCTAGCGACATCATTAGGAAGTTCATTAGTTGGTTCGATGTATATTTTAGATGAGCCATCAATTGGATTACACCCAAAAGACACAAAACGGTTGATTGCTGTTTTACACGAATTAAGAGATCTTGGAAATACAGTCATTGTTGTTGAGCACGAAGAAGAAATGATGATGGCAGCCGATGAGATTTTGGATATTGGTCCAATGGCTGGAATATTTGGAGGTGAAGTCGTTTTTCAAGGAAAACATGCTGGTTTGATTGATGCTAAAAATAGTTTGACTGCAGATTATCTAACAGGTAAGAAAAGTATTCCTGTCCCAAGTAAAAGAAGGGTTTCGAAAAACAAAATCACCGTTAACGGAGCTAGACAATATAATTTAAAAAACTTTTCGGTTGACATTCCTTTAAACAGTTTAGTTTGTATTACTGGAGTTAGTGGTTCAGGGAAATCAACTTTAATAAAGGAAATCGTTTACCCAGCAATTCGAAAAGAACTAGGCGTTTTTGGTGATAAAATTGGTGACTTCGGGAGTTTAACAGGCGATATCAAACTGATTAAAGCAATAGAATTTGTTGATCAAAATCCAATTGGTAAATCATCAAGAAGTAATCCTATTACGTATGTAAAAGCGTTTGATGATATCCGTGAATTGTTCGCAAAACAGCCATTAGCTAAAGCTAGAGGTTATAAACCTGGCTTCTTTTCTTTCAATGTTGAAGGTGGTCGTTGTGAAATGTGTGAAGGTGAAGGTGAAATTACTGTTGGAATGCAGTTCATGGCTGATGTGCATTTATTGTGTGATACCTGTCAAGGAAAACGCTACAAGCAAGAAACATTAGAAATTGAATACCGTGGAATAAACGTTGCTGATTTATTGGAAATGGATATTCAAAGTGCTTTAGAATTTTTCAAAGAAGGAAAAGATAAATTAGAAAGTAAAATCGTTGAAAAAATTCAACCTTTAATCAATGTTGGTTTGGGTTATTTAAAAGTGGGACAATCATCTAGTACATTAAGTGGTGGTGAAGCACAAAGAATTAAATTAGCATCCTTCTTGTCTAAAGGTCAAAACTCGCCTTCTACCCTCTTTATCTTTGATGAACCGACAACAGGCTTGCATTTTCACGACATCGATAAATTGATAATTGCTTTCAATTCATTAATCAATGTTGGACATTCAATCATCGTTATTGAGCATAACACAGAAATAATCAAATCTGCAGATTGGATCATTGACCTTGGTCCTGAAGGTGGTAAAAATGGTGGAAACATCCTTTTTACTGGAACACCAGAAGATCTTGTTAAAGCAAAAGATAACGCAACAGGAATGTTTTTAGCACCTAAACTTTAATCAACGTAAAGTTCTGGTTCTTTTACAAAAAGCTCTCTTTCACTTCTCGCAATCACTGCTGAAGCTAAACAATTACCTAAAACATTCACAGAAGTTCTACCCATATCCATTAATGCATCAACTGCAAGAATAACACTTGCTTGTTCGGCGGATACGCCAATTGTCATTACCGTTCCTGCTAATATCACGAAAGATGCACCCCTTACTCCTGCTACACCTTTGCTTGTTAGCATTAAAACTAGACAAATACTTATTTGTTCTCCGATTGTTAAATCAATTCGAGCCATTTGCGCTAAAAAGACAGTTGCTAAAGACAAATAAAGTGTTGTCCCATCCAAATTAAAACTAT
>VFKM01000035.1 GCA_009885545.1 Flavobacteriales bacterium | reverse complement strand
TGTTTCTATACACATCCATTGCAACATAAATCGCATTACGCATAGATTGTTCAGAAGCTTTGTTTTGTCCTACAATATCGAATGCAGTTCCATGATCTGGTGAAGTGCGCACAATTGGTAATCCAGCTGTGTAATTCACTCCATCCTCAAAAGCCAACGCTTTGAATGCTGCTAATCCTTGATCGTGATACATCGCTAAAACACCGTCAAATTGAGATCGCGCATTTGAACCAAAAAAACCATCAGCTGGATAAGGTCCAAAAGCCAAAATATCTTCTCCCTTTGCTTGATTGATAGCAGGGGAAATAATTTCTTGTTCTTCTGTTCCCATTTTACCATTTTCACCAGCATGCGGATTTAATCCAAACACTGCAATTTTAGGTTTTAAAATTCCAAAATCCCTTTTCAAACTTGCTTCAAACGTTTTGATCTTATTCAAGATTTTTTCTTTGGTCAAAGCAGAATTCACATCCTTTAACGCAATGTGAGTCGTAACAAGTGCTACTCTTAAATTTCCAGAAACCATTAACATCAAAGCATCATCAACGCCGGACAAATCAGCCAAATATTCTGTGTGACCTGGGAATTTAAAACCTGATTTCGCCATTGCTTCTTTGGAAATTGGAGCTGTAACCAAAACATCAATTTTACCTGAAGCCAAATCTTGTGTCGCTTGTTCCAATGCTAAAAAAGCATATTTTCCGCCGGTTTCAGTTGGTTGTCCCAATTGAAATTCTACCTCATCATTCCAAACATTTACCACATTTACCTTGCGCATTTGTGCTTCTTCAGCTGTTCGACAAGATTGGTAATTGAATTCCAGATCATCCAAGACCTTCTTATAATGCGAGAAAACCTTCGTTGAACCATAGATAATTGGCGTACAATCTAACAACAACCTTGAATCACTTAAAGATTTCATAATTACTTCAGCACCAATACCATTGATATCGCCAATTGAAATTCCAACCTTGATAGGATTTGGATTTCCTAGTTCCTTCTCCTTTTCTTTGTCTTTTTCTATCATTTAATTTTCTTCAAAAAATTGTATAATAAACGAACGCCAGCTCCTGTCCCTCCTTGTCCTTTATAATCTTCTTTTGCATCCAACCACGCTGGACCAGCAATATCCATGTGAATATAAGGGGATTTAACGAAATGCTCCAAAAACTTTCCTGCTGTGATCATGCCTGCATTTGGCCCACCAAGATTTTTTAAATCTGCAATTTTCGATTTCACTTCTTTTCCATAATCATCCCAGAAAGGAAAGCGAACAACACGTTCATGCGTTTCACTACCTGCTTTTTCAAGAAGCTCAAAATATTTATCGTCTGCATTTCCCATGATGATAGATGCATTTGTTCCAATAGCTTTCACTGCAGCTCCGGTTAAAGTTGCTGCATCTATTACCAATTCTGGTTTGTATTTATTTGAATACGCTAAGGCATCTGCTAAAATCATTCGTCCTTCAGCATCTGTATTTAATACTTCAACTGTTGTTCCATCATACATCGTTACAACATCTCCAGGAGCATAAGCATTCATTCCTGGGCGATTATCAGTTGCTGGAATTAGCACAACAACATGCACTTTTAATTTCTGAATTGCTGCCAAATAAACTGCGCCAATCATACACGCTGCTCCTGCCATATCACATTTCATGACATCCATCGAACCTGGAGTTGGTTTTAAGCTCAATCCACCTGTATCGTAAACAACACCTTTACCAACTAAAACAATTGGTTTTTTATTGATTGATTTTTCTGGCTTGTATTCTACAATTGTAAATGTTGGTGGATCAATTGAACCTTGGTTTACAGCTAGTATTCCTCCCATTTTCAATGCTTCAATCTGAGATTTTTGAAGTACTTGAACATTGAAACCAACTTCTTCGCCTAAAGCCACTATGTGTTCGCTAAGTTGAGTAGCGTTTAAATGAGAAACAGGTTCATTAACACGGTCACGTGCCCAGAAAACTGCTTTTGCCATTGCCGCTAATTCATCCAATTTTTTCTGCGAAATTTCAGTTGGAAACAACAGTTCGTTTAAACCATTTGTTTTCTTTTTCTCATCCTTGAAATATTTAATGAATTGATAAGAAGAAAGTAATAACCCTTCACCAACAATCAATATAGCAGCGGTTTCTCCCAAAAATGATACTGAAGTATTTTCTTTAGATAAATAGGAAAATACTTTAGATCCAGCTACGCGCAATTCTTCGTTTTTTTGATCTTCTTTCACGAAGAAAACGAATCCATTTGTGGTTTTCAAAAAATCGAACTTTTCTTCTCCTTTATGAAATTTGGTATGATATGAGATTACATCTTTACTTACTGAAGTGTCTAATTTTGTTTTTTTATTGGATACAATTACGATTGAGGTATCAGCCGTTAATTCTCCGAAATGTTTCAATTGAACCATAGTGAATCTTTATTTTAACAAAAGTAATGAACTTCACGAAATAGGGGTCATAAAAGAATAAACTATGGTTCAATTATCTCCTCTTCTTCCTCCTCATCTTCACCATAATTATTCATGTTGACATCATAGAATTCCTTGTTCAAGGCTTTACCAAGTTGGTAATTGGTGATAATTATGTCCAAAAGATTTTCTCTGTACTTGATTTCTTCTTCTAAATTTGGAAGGTTAGGATTCAAACAAATATCTCCTAAGTATTTGGTTTTTGAAAGATCTCCACCTAACCAACGTCCATCACGTTTACCCATGACATAATTTCCAACCAAGTTTAGTTTACCGTATGGATCATAATATTTCCAAACACCTGTAGGCAAACCATTTTTCATCCAACCTTCGTTTTGAAGAACACCATTGTCGTAATGATTTCTTACATATCCATTCATACGATCGATGGTGTCTTTTCCTTGCCAGAAAGTCATGTATTGACGGATTTCATAATGATCAGTATGCGAACAATCATATTTTTCAAATTTTTCAATGATATAACTTTGGCTGATGATATCACCAGCTGCGTTAAAGTCGATCATGATTCCTTTGGATTTAAATTGAATAGAATCATTAACAGTAATGATTGTGTCAAAATAATCTGCTTCATAAAGCATTTCACCTTCATAGCTGTAATATTTCCAACAACCGACTTTTTTCCCTGCTGAAATTCCACCATCTCTGGCAATTGAATCATTTGGATAATACTTGGAAATATGGTAATCGATTCTTTCTTTGTTAACCAAACTTGGTCGGCCATAATATGGTCTTTCATAATTTTCTCTTCTAATTCCAAGTGAAGAAAGCATTCTGTCTAAACTTTGTGTAGATGTTATATCCGATGGCTGGAAGTAAATTGAATCTCTCCAATCAAACAAGTAACGCACACTTAATTGGTTTTCTTCCCAAATCTTCTCTTCTATTGGAAAAGAATAAAGGAATTTCACATAATGGTATTTGAATCCCAATGTGTCAATTGCTTCATAATCATCAATTGGTTCGCCATTCAAGAAAAATCCTCTTTTTGCAAGTTTACCATTGGTGTGATATGAACGTGATTCCCCTTGCAATAATCCATTTTGAAAATTAAGGTCGAAAAGCAATAATGAATCTTGACCTTTTAGGGTTAAATACGTTCGAACATATCCATCTAAAGAGCCTTCTTTGTAATTCAAACTGGTATACGCCAGATTATTTCTTTCAAAAGCTGCTCCTTCTCTATATCCGTCTTTATATATTTCTTGTTCATTGAGCTGCCCTAACCAATTATATCTATTTGATGGGCCATTTGCAATTCCGTTTTTATATTCTTTAGTTGAAAACAAATAATGCGTTGTTCTTTTTGGGAGTGAATCTTGCAAATAATCTTCTTCGTAGTAATCAATATAATCATTATCAGATTTTGGGTACACTTTGTCATATTCCTTCAATGTACCATGCACCATTCCTTTATCAAATGGAATTTCATATAATAACTTTCCAAATTGATCTTTTACAGTCCATATACCCTGAGGCAATCCATCGCTCATAAAACCATTTATTTTTTTAGCAAAAGGAGTTTGTTTTTTCTCTGAATACTTTTTGTTGTCTTCCATTTCGTATTCATAATCATCAGCATAGGGATAGTCAACATATTCTCCAATAAAACCGGAGAATAAAGAAGAGAAAATAGTTGATCCAAAGTCTTCTCCAATTTCGGAACCATCTAAGGTACTGAGCAATACTTCATTTTCAACTTTCCCTGTTTTTTTATATTTTAAAAAGGCTTTATCTAATTTTTTCGTCATCATATACGCACGTGGAAGAAGCATTTTAACATTTTTCCCTTGCTTATAGCTGAAACTTTCTTCATTCGTTATTAATTCAATTTCACCAGTATATGGTTTCTCATTTTTCTTGAGAATATATTCATCAGTTAACATAAAAATATTGCCAAATTCATTCACGTTTCGTTGAGGAATAGAGTCTTTTTTAACAAACTCATTTAAAGAGGCTGAGGTTGTCGTTTTAAGGGTTAAATCTCCAATTTTATAATTGCTAAAGCCTGTCCAGCTCTCGTAAGAATCACTGAACTGCAACTCTGCGCTTAAAGATGGTTTTCCAGTAATTGAATACGATTCAAATTTCAAAGATTTATCTTCGGGAAAATAACTTCTCGTATAAAGTAAACTTGAATCTTCTTTGAACCAAGATTTAAAAAGCACAAGTGACTCCTTCTGTTCGAATTCTAACGTGTCTAATTTATCGTAAAAGTAATACTTGCCATATCCACGATCTTCAGCTATATATCCATCAATGGTAACGTATTTAATTTTTTCAGGTTGAAAATTTATTCGTTTAAATTCCCCTTTTTCATCAAACACAACTTCATTGAATAATTTGCCATTATAATCATAAATGGACTGCACAAAATGATTAGAATCTGGAATAAATGAAACTACATCATATGGTTTGCCATTATCCCAAAAAATCGTGTCCTCTTCTAAAAGTTGACCATCTTTAAATTCGTAATGAACCATCAATTGTCCATTGGGATACCTTTTTTCGTAGATGCCATCATAATTAAAAACAACTCCTAAACTATCAATGAGTTTTGCCATACTCACATAATCTTTCAAGTTAGAATCATAAATTAAATTTTTATATGAATTGGATTCTTCTTCGTAATCATCATAATCTTCGTAGCCTTCATCATAATAACCTTCTTCACCATAATAGTCTTCTTCATATATTCCACCATCATAGGAACTGACTTTCTCTTCATCTAACTCAAGATCCAATTCTTTGGGATAATTAATACTGTACATTTTAGAGAATGAGATATATGCAGCATATTTTGAATCAAAATCATATTTCGAGTTGTAATCCTCATCCTCAATCATCCTTCTTCTAATCAAGGGTTTTTGAACGGCAGTGTCTTCTGTTGCTGGTGTATATACCCATGTAATTACATTATTATTTCTATTTCTTTTGCGTGTTTTACCTTTCCCAGTGAAACCTACATTTCTTTCAGTCCATTGGCCAACTGGCTCATTATTTTTAAACATTCCTTCCAGAACAGGATTCAAAGAATTCAGATAATTTGCGTAATAACCATTTTTAAATCCTCCAACATAGTTTACAATTTCTGTAGTTGTATCAATATCAGGATAACCTCGATCGATATACATTTTAGCTTCAACTTTTCCAAAGTTATAAGCTACTTTTCTGCTTTCTAAATACCATTCTCCAACTTTTAAACCGTTCTCAAATTTTCCTTTTTTCAAGGTGTCACCTTTTACATTGAACCAAATGGCTTCCCCTTCAAGCATATTGTTTTTAACCGAAAAATAACCCGATACTTTTGGCTCAATAAGAGCTAATTTACCGTTCTTTTTAACAAGAAAATAATCACTAAAATATTGGACATATTTACCATCTGGAATAGGATCTAAACTTGGGATCACATCATTTTCAAGTGTATATCGTTGTTCCAAAAGTGGGAACGGATTTTGTCGAACTGCTTTTTTGAATTTACCCTTCAGATGCTTTTGCTCGTCACGGTATTTTCTATTTTTAAATGCTCTTATTAATTTTTTTCTTTTGCTCTTACGGTATTCTTTTTTACTGTAATCCTCTCCGAAAGTCTCGATATAATAATCTCTATACGTGTATCCTCTTACTCTGGAGTTTTTTATCGCTACATAATAGTTATTATGAACATGTACTGGATTATCGAAAGGATATACATAGTAAGCTATACCCTTAATTGTGTCTTGGCTAACCTTTTGACTATAACTGACAAATATGTTCAATAAAAAAAATGAAATAAGCGCTGTAGACCTGAAATGACGAGTTTTACTATTCATATGATATTAATTCAATTGAAATGCGTGCTGTTTTATCTTGTTGATTTTCTTTTCTGTGAATGATCCTTACAGGTCGGTTCAACTTGTCTAATTTTATTTCTGTTACTATACGCGTTAAAAAAAGTTTGCCTGAGAACGTTGAATCTATATAACCGTTACAATATCCTTTTAGGTTATAATTAAGTGTTCTTTTGCTTTCAAACGGACTCTCTTGCTTTATTATTGTTTCAATTCTATTTGAAATAGAATTATACCTAAATTGTTGAACATCCCGCTCATTTACTTTATTAATCACCCTGTATTGTTTCGTTGGAAACAGGGGTTTCCCGAGAACAATAATATCATTTTGCGTAGGATTCAAAATTGTATCAATAGATAATGGTCCCCAATTTTTCTTACCAAGCATATAAAACAAAAAATCCCCTGATTCTAAATCTTGATAAGCCAAATATTTTTCCGTTTGCTTTACCTTCAGATGAATTTTATATGGGAAATCCATGTTCTTATCATAAGAATAATCGATGTCATCCAGGTTATTTGTTTCAATAACACTCGCATACCCATATTTATCCTTAATCGATTTATACAAAAATGTAAAATTCCCAATTCGTTCATCATCATAAAAAAATGAAAAATTTAATTCTTTTAATTGCCCATTCTCAAAAAACCAATATTCCCTTTTTTCCCTTGGGATATCATTTTTCAAATTATTAATTTCCATGGAGTCTTCTAATTCAATGAAATAAAGATTCCGTGTTATCTTTTTAATTTTATATTTTGAAACTAAAGCGTCATTGAACCAAATAGGAAAAGAAATGAATTTTTCTGCATCCGAAAACATAGCATTCATACTAAATAAAAACGGTGCTACTTTACTTGTTTGATTTTCTTTAATGTCACTGTTTCCTTCACTGCAAGCAGATAAAAAGAATAGAAAAAAGGTCAAGAAATATATAAATTTTCTCATTGAACTGTTAAGATAAAAACAATCTTTGAAAAGTCACATTTTTTCAATTTTTTAGGCATTAATTTTATCAGTATTTTTGTACCATGATGGATGAAAGACCTATAACTGATTGGATGCCTCTTACTAAGAAGGAAATCGAGAAGCGCGGCTGGGACGAATTGGATATAATCCTAGTTTCTGGTGATGCTTACGTTGATCATCCTTCATTTGGAACGGCAGTAATTGGTCGTATCATGGAAGATGAAGGTTTTCGAGTTGGTATTATTGCTCAGCCCAACTGGCAAGATGATTTACGTGATTTCAAAAAATTAGGAAAGCCAAAATATTTTTTCGGTGTCACAGCTGGTTGCATGGATTCAATGGTTAATCATTACACTGCCAACAAGCGTTTGAGGTCAACCGATGCTTATACACCGGGTGGAGCGGCGGGATTTCGTCCAGATTATGCAACGGTTGTATATTCAAAAATACTCAAAGATCTTTTTCCTGATGTCCCAG
>VFKM01000191.1 GCA_009885545.1 Flavobacteriales bacterium | reverse complement strand
GGGCCAATATAACCTCTTACATTCAAATAATTTGAATTACCAGGCTCTAACCACATTTTAACAGTATAAACTTTACCATCTTCAGGATCTACAATAGTGCCATCTTCCCACTGCTTTCCATCCCATTTACATCCTCTAACGATTTGCAAACCAAGAAGTGGTAAATTCTTTCTGTCGTCAGTGCATTTAGTACATTTCGCATCTGGCTCACGTCCCTCTCGAGGAAATAAATAAGTAATCTTCCCGTAAAGTTTACCATCACTTTTATACAGTTCTACAATCGACTTTTTCTTATTTGTCTCATCATCAATAGTAACCCATTTCCCAACAACTGTTTGAGCCATTGAATTCATTGATAAAAACAAAATTAAAGCACTTAATAAATTTTTCATAATATCTATTTAGGGTTGTAAAAATAGCAAATCGATTGAAATAAAAACAATTAACACGAAAATAAAAAGTTTTTAAAAACATCCTTTCCATTTTCTGTTAAGATTGATTCTGGATGGAATTGCACACCAAAAACAGGCAGAGAACAATGCTCATATGCCATTAAAATAGAATTTTCAGAAAACGCAATTGGAATTAATACATCATTTTCTTTTAGATCAACTGCCCAACTGTGATATAAACCAACGGATATTTCATTTTTAAAGTTTTTGAACAGGCGATTTGGACGAATAATATTCATCTTTTCGCTTACGCCATGTTTAACTGAATTTTGATTATACAATTTAGCTCCAAAATATTCCGCAATTCCTTGCATACCAAGACAAACACCCAATATTTTTTTTGTTTTGGAATAGCGTTCTATAACGGCAAACATAGAATTTGTATCCTTTGGTATTCCAGGTCCGGGAGATAAAATAATAGAATCAAATTGTTCTATTTCATCCAAATTAATGGTTTTATCTTCGACAACAGTAACATCAACGCCTAATCCCTCCAAATAATGAAAAATGTTGTATGTGAAAGAATCATAAAAATCAATCAGTAGAACTTTCAAATAATCTATGTTTAATTGTTAAACTTGCACAAAGTTAATAAAGTGTGAAAAGGTATAAATTAATTATTAAGATACTTTTCAGAATAAATTAACAATAGTGAACTGATTTATGCGTTTAAGTGTCAATTCTAAATAAAATGAAAATAGCTATTCAAATCCCTGGAGCTCCAGCTCCAATTGGACCATACAGCCAAGCAATTCTATATGACAAAACATTATATGTAAGTGGTCAAATTCCTTTAAATCCATTTACTGGAGAACTAGAAATTGACACAATTCAAAATGCAACACATCAAATAATGAAGAATATTACAGCGCTTTTAAAAGAGGCTGGAATGACGTTTGAAAACATTGTAAAGTGCAGTATTTTCCTTAAAAACATGGACGATTTTGCTGAAATGAACGTTGTTTATGCAAGTTACTTCTCTGAAACTCCTCCAGCACGAGAAACAGTTCAGGTATCTAAGTTGCCTATGGATGTCACTATTGAAATTTCTTGTATCGCAATAAAAAACTAACGTTGAACAAGAATCATTCTTTTAAAATATCAGTAATAATTGTAAATTACAATGTTGAGTTCTTTCTTGAACAATGCTTGAATTCTGTTCAAAAAGCATTAGAAAAAGTGAATGGGCAAGTTTTTGTCGTCGACAACAATTCTATCGATGGATCTGTAGAGATGGTTGAGCGAAAATTCCCTCAGTTTAACTTAATAGCCAACAAGGATAATAAAGGCTTTTCTAAAGCAAATAATCAAGGAATACTCTTATCAGATGCTGACTATATTTTGCTTTTAAACCCAGACACTGTAGTTGAAGAGGACACCTTTATTAAAATTATTGCTTTCATGGATGAGCATCCTGAGGCAGGTGGATTAGGGGTTCGAATGCTTGATGGAAAAGGGAAATTTTTACCTGAATCAAAAAGAGGATTACCAACTCCAAAAGTTGCTTTTTATAAAATTTTTGGCTTATCCCAGTTATTTCCAAAATCTAAAAAATTTGGGCAATATCACGCTGGTAACTTAAGTGAATTTGAAACCAATGAAATAGATATTTTAAGTGGTGCTTTCATGTTAATGAAGTCAGACGCACTTGATAAAGTGGGGTTGTTGGATGAAGCCTTTTTTATGTATGGTGAAGACATCGATTTATCTTACCGCATTCAAAAGGGAGGATACAAAAACTACTATTTTCCTGAAACTAGAATTATACATTACAAAGGTGAAAGCACGAAAAAAAGTAGTGTAAATTATGTCTTTGTTTTTTATCGAGCAATGATCATTTTTGCTGAAAAACATTTCTCACAAAAAAACGCCAAATTATTCTCTTTTTTAATCAATGCTGCTATTTATTTTAGGGCATTTTTAGCTCTCTCAACACGGTTTGTAAAAGGAGCATTTTTACCAATTATTGATTTTGCTATCCTTGCAATTGGTCTATGGGCATTAACAAATCAATGGAGGATAAGCAACATTGATTTCCCTTCAAATTTATTAGATGTTGCTATACCTATTTACTCCATAATATGGATGTTGAGTATATTATTTAATGGTGGCTATGACTTCCCCGTTAAATTTTTCAACTTTTTTAAAGGTACGCTAATCGGAACGCTTATCATCTTAGTTTTTTACGCTTTACTTCCCAAAGACTTGCAATTTTCCCGTTTGTATATACTGTCTGGGGCTTTTTGGGTTTTTATTTACCATACATTTTCTAGAATATTTTTACATTTTGCCGTCGGTGGGAAATTCAATCTAATTCAAAAGAAAAACAAAAAATTTGCGATTGTTGGTCATAAAAACGAATTTGAAAGGGTAAGTGACATTTTACGACAAACAAACGATAAAATAGAAATTATTGAACATGTCTCAATACATGAGATAAAAGAAATAGGTGCAGTCGGAACTTTAAATCAACTAGATCAAATATCCTATATTCATGAGATTAACGAAATTATTTTTTGTGCAAAAGACACAACAGCTCAGGCTATAATACATTGGATGTCAGTTATTGAATCAACTAATATTGATTTTAAAATTGCCCAACCTGATAGTTTGTCTCTTATTGGCAGTAATTCTATTGAAACAGCAGGAGATTTGTATGTTTTGAATTTAAATTCAATAACAAAATCTCAAAACATTCGATCTAAACGAACTTTTGACTTAATAATAGCTGTGCTTATTGTTCTAGGATCTCCACTTTTCCTATTTATTTTTAAGAATAAGAAACAGTTTTTGCGAAATATATTCTCAGTTTTAGTGGGTAAGATTTCAATTGTAGGATATTTAACCTCTAAAACTAATTCATCCAATCAACTTCCTAGGATAAAGGGTGGTATCCTATACCCTACTGATAGTCTAGCATTTAAAGATGAATCATTGACGGATAAATTGAATTTAATTTATGCCAGAGATTATTCAATTCAGAAAGATTTAAGTATTCTTCTCAAAGCTTGGAAAAAGCTTGATAGATAATTGAAGATTTCCTTTTGTTCAAACCGTTTTTTAACGTATTTTTGTGTCCTAAAAAAAAGTAAAATATTCTTTTTCACATGGCACAAATTGAGATTAGACTCCCTAAAATGGGTGAAAGCGTTACTGAAGCAACAATTACAAATTGGTTAAAAAACATTGGAGATACAGTCGAAATTGACGAGCCTTTAGTTGAAGTTGCAACAGACAAAGTTGATAACGAATTGCCATCTGAAGCTGGAGGAGTTCTGATAAAGCAATTTTTCGAAAAAGATCAAGTTGCTCAAGTGGGTGATATTATAGCATTAATTTCCACTGATGGAGACTCCGCTATTCCTGAAACGACGGTTAAAGAAGAGGCTAAAGTTGAATCAGTAACTGTTTCTGATAGTTCTAATTCAACTACATCAGTACCAGCTGCTTTAAATGGAACGACTGAAGGAATTGATAAAAATGGTCCTTCTGGAAAATTCTACTCTCCTCTTGTTAGAAGCATTGCAGAAAAAGAAGGAATTACCATGTCACAACTAGAATCTTTAAATGGTACTGGACAATCAGGGCGTGTTACAAAAAAGGATATTCTTGATTTCATTGAAAACAAACCTGCTTCAAATTCTATAAATTCAGCTGTAAAAGTTGAATCAAACGGAGTAGTTACTTCTGCAACATTACCGGCTTCAACTTCAAACAGCAATGGAACGATACCTCAATTTAAGGGGCCAATTGTCGTTGCAAACCCAGGAGATGAAATAATTGAAATGGACCGTATGCGCAAGCTTATTGCAGATCACATGGTGATGTCCGTTCATGTTGCTCCGCACGTTACATCATATGTTGAAGCAGATGTTACAAATATTGTGAATTGGAGAAATAAAGTGAAGGGTGAGTTTGCAAAACGTGAAGGTGAGAATATTACGTTTACACCAATAATCATAGAAGCAATTGTAAAAGCTATTAAAGATTTCCCGATGATCAATGTTTCTGTAAGCGGCACAACAATCATTAAAAGAAAAGACATAAATATTGGTATGGCAACAGCGCTTCCTTCTGGAAACTTAATTGTACCTGTAATAAAAAATGCTGATCATATGAACCTCGTAGGTTTGACAAAATCAGTAAACCAGCTTGCAAACAATGCGCGTAATAACAAATTGAAGCCGGAAGATATTCAAGGAGGAACATTTACAGTTACGAATGTTGGTTCTTTTGGAAATGTAATGGGTACACCAATTATCAATCAACCTCAAGTTGCTATAATGGCTTTGGGAGCGATAAGAAAAGTTCCTGCAGTAATAGAAACTCCAAATGGAGATTTTATTGGTATTCGTTCAAAAATGTATTTATCACATTCTTACGATCATAGGGTTGTTGATGGTTCGTTGGGAGGTCAATTTGTAAGAAGAGTAGCAGATTATCTTGAGCAATTTGATCCAAACCGAGAATTATAAATTTTAATTAATCTCTTTTAACCACTCTAGACATGAAAAAAGCAATTAAGTTATTACTGTTGTTATTGTTCCCATTTTTCGTTTCGTCACAATTGACTGAATTTGAAGTGCGTCAAATGACACAATCAGCTACAGAAGATGAACTAGTAATTGAAAGTTCAAGAATGTTGCAAGAAGGGTACTTTTATTTTTCCGAAATTGTTGTTGACCGTTTGTTACAGCTAAATCCTACAAGCGCTAATTACAATTACAAAAAAGGTTATATCATATTAGATTCTAGGCAAGATTGGATTACCGCGACTCCATATTTCTTAATTGCTATTACAGACATTGATAAGAATTATGACATGTATTCTTCAAAAGAAAGAAGTGCTCCAGCAGATGCTTTTTATCATTTAGGGCGTTGTTATCATTTGGATGAGCAACTTGCCAAAGCAAAAGAATACTACAATAAATTTATCGCTGAATCAGGTTCGAAATCTGAATTAATAAGTAAAGCTGAACTTAAATTAATCCAATGCGACGTAGCTAAAGAGTTAATTGAACACCCAGGAAAATCAAGAGTAACCAACCTTGGTGACTCAATAAATACAGTATATCCAGAGTATTCACCTTCAATTTCTTTAGACGGTACTTCTTTGTACTTCACTTCTAGAAGACAATGGGAAGATCAATCGACAGATGATTTTAGAGATCCTCAACTTAATCAATATCCTGAAGATATTTATGTAAGTTATCATGATTTAAATGAAATATTCTCTAAGCCTGAAAAATTGAGCTTTTGCGATGGCAAGACCAATGAAGCAACTGTTACAATAAGTTCTGACGAAAGACGAGTATATACGTATGAAGATAGAACTGGAAATGGCGATTTATACTGCTCAGATTTTGAAAACAATAAATTTCAAACATTAGAAAAGCTTGAATACAAGAGTTTAAATACGAAATACTGGGAAACACATTGTACAATTACTCCAGATGGACAACAAATGTATTTTGTTTCTGACCGTCCAGGAGGATTTGGAGGAAGAGATATATACCGTATTGTGAAATTACCTAATGGAAATTGGAGTGATCCTATTAATGTTGGCCCAACTATAAATACTATACATGATGAAGATTCACCTTTTATCGCTGTAGACAATAAAACTCTTTATTATTCAAGTAATAGTGTAAAGAGTATGGGTGACTTTGACATTTTTGTTTCTGTTCGTGACGATCAAGATATTTGGACAGACCCTTTCAACCTCGGGTATCCGATTAATTCAACTGGAGATGATGTATTTTACACAACAACTGCAGATGGTTTAACTGGATATTTATCTTCTTTTCGCAAGAATGGTTTCGGTGAAAAAGATATCTATAAGATTGAAAATGATGTTATGGGTCTTAGAAAAATTGCTGTACTAAAAGGACTAATAAAAACAACAGACGGAAGCCCTATTCCTGAGTCTGTGTATGTGAAACTTAAATGCACCAACTGCAATGACCAAAATGAATATAAAATAAATCCAAAACTTCGTGATGGAACATTCTTTAGCAGTTTGGTTCCGTGTAAAGAGTACTTAATATCTTATCATTATGATTCTTTGTCAACTGATATATTTTCAGAAACGTTTGTTACTGATTGTAAAACCGAATATGAAGTCATTTACAAAGAGTTAATTTTAGATGTTAAAACAAGAAAAATTGTTCCAATACCGAATTATACTTTAGATGGAATTGTTGCTGATAGAAAGACAGGGATGAAATTAGAAAACTCCACGGTTGAATTTAGTTTGGTAAAAACAAATACAGTAAGTGAAGAATTAAAAACAAATTCACTTGGCGCTTTTGCTTCACTTCTTTTAAAGGATAGTAAATATGGCGATACAATCCACTATCAAGTAAAAGTTTCAAAGGAAGGATATTTAACTCAAACTTTCGATTTCAGAGAAATATTAGGTGAAAAAAATAATATTCATCTATCTTATTTACTAGAACAACCTGAAATTGGAGTTGATTTAGCCAAGACACTAAATTTGAATCCTATTTATTTTGACTTAGACAAATCAAATATTCGTCCAGATGCAAAAATTGAATTGGATAAGATTGTTATTATTATGAATGACAATCCAACTATAGAAATAGAATTAGGATCTCATACAGATTGCAGGAGTTCTTTCGCTTACAACATTTCACTATCGGGAAGACGTGCTAAATCTTCGGCAGAATACATTAAGGCTAGAATTACAAATCCAACTCGAATTTATGGAAAAGGATATGGCGAATCGAAATTAGTAAATGGTTGCGAATGTGAAGGCACAGTTAAATCTTCTTGCTCTGAGGAAGAACATCAAGCAAATAGACGAACCGAATTTAGAATCGTAAAAAAATAAAAAAAGAGTCTCGCAAAATTGTGAGACTTTTTTTTTAGTTTTAGAAATCGCAACCTTATTAAACGACATGCGTATATCAACAATCAGTAATTTATTACTTGATACAATAAAAAACTCATTACTATGAAAACGAATATTTTATTTTTATTAATGTTTTTATCTCCGGTTATCTTGTTTTCTCAAATGACCGATGATGAAGTATTTAAATTAATACAGGAAGGCTCAGAACAACAACTTGTAACAGAAAATTCAAGAATGATGCAAGAAAACCTATTGTACCATGCAGAAAAGGTTGCTGATAAACTTTTAACGTTGAAGCCAGAAAGTTCCAATTACAATTATCGAAAAGGTTTTTTAGTTCTTGAGATTAGAAAAGACTATATGAATGCAATTCCTTTTTTAGAAAAAGCAATATTAAAAACTGATGCAAACTATGATGCATATGGCGTTTCGGAAAAAAGTGCACCTGCTGATGCTTTTTTTCACTTAGCAACTTGTCATCATTTAAATGAAGACATTGAAAAAGCGAAACTTTATTATAATAGTTTTCTTGCAGCTTCAAAAGACAAATCTGAATTAATAAAAGTCACAAAATTAAGATTGGTACAATGTGAAAGAGCCATAGAGGCAATGGCGAGCCCCGTAAATGTAAGAATTCAAAATGTTGGAAATAACGTAAATAATGAATATCCAGATTACGCTCCAGTCATTTCTTTAGATGGTTCTGCTTTGTTTTACACTTCTAGAAGACCATGGACTGATGGAGAAACAGAAACATTTCGAGATCCGGGAATCAATCAATATCCCGAAGATGTATATGTTAGTTACTTAGGCGAAGACTCAGTATGGATGAAGTCAATTAAATTGGCGTTTTGTATCCCAAAAAGAAATGAGGCTACAATTGCTGTAAGTACTGATGAACGAAAAATTTATCTTTATGAAGATTCTACAGGAAACGGAGATATTTTCTATACAGATTTCTATGCGAGCAAATTTAGTGACATCCAAAAAGTAACTGATAAAGACATAAATACTAAATACTGGGAGACACATTGTATGGTTTCGCATGATAAATCGAGAATGTTTTTCACTTCTGATAGACCCGGAGGAATGGGTGGTAGAGATATTTATATGTCAAAAAGAAAAGCTGATAGCACTTGGTCAAATCCTGTAAATCTAGGTCCAAAAGTTAATACTTCAAGTGATGAAGATGCTCCCTTTGTTTCAATAGATAATGGTATGCTTTATTTTTCCTCTAATGGAGAAAAGAGTATTGGAGGTTTTGACATACTTGTTTGTGACTTGTTAAGTGATGGAACTTGGTCAGAATCTAGAAACCTTGGATATCCATTTAATTCTACAAATGATGATATTTTCTATACAACAACCAGTGATGGATTGAGAGGTTATATGACATCGTTTAGAAAAGATGGTTACGGTGAAAAAGATATTTATGAGATTTTTAATGATTTCTTAGGAGTCAAGAATATTGCTGTGTTTAAAGGTGTAATTAAAACAATTGACAACTCCCCTCTTCCTGAAGATTTTGCTGTTAATATTAAATTGACGTGCGATGATTGTGATGAATTTGAAAAAAATCGAGTTATATTTCCACGATTGAGAGATGGGTTATTTATGTCTGGATTAAAACCTTGTAAAACATATACCATTGCTTATTTCAATGCTTCTGATAGTAAAATTATGTATGAAGAATCATTTACAACGGAATGCAGTTTAGATTATCAAGAAATATATAGAGAATTAATATTAGACGTTCCTAATCGTGCTATTATTGTACCTAAAGATACTATTAATGATATCGCTCCAGTTGATATTGTAGCCTTCAAAAATTTAGAATTCTTACATTATTTTGATTACAATAAAAATAAACTATATACAGATAAAGGAAAATTAAAAGATTTCGTCAAAGAAATTGAAGCACAATTAAAAGAAGGTCGTCCAACAATAACGATTAACATATACTCTTCTGCGTCGCACGTACCGACCAAAACATATGAAACAAACGAAAAACTTACCGCAATTCGTGCCGAGAATATGAAATATGATCTTTTGACTTACTTTGATTCCAAAGAAGAATACAAAGGTAAAGTTAACGTCGTTATTGTGTCTGCTATAGTTGATGGACCTGAATACGTTAAAGATTTTACTAAACAGAAAAAATATAAACCTTATCAGTTTGTAGGGTTAAAAACCGAATAACACTAAAAAGTCTAGTTTACACTAGACTTTTTTTTATTTAATCATTCCATTATCTTTGAAGAAAATATTCTCATGAATTTACATCTTGAAAGGCCATTAGCTATTTTTGACCTTGAAACAACCGGATTAAATATTACAAGTGACCGTATTGTTGAAATTGCAATAATCAAAGTCTTTCCTGATGGCAAAGAAGAACATTTTTGCAAAAGGGTTAATCCTCAAATGCCCATTCCGATTGAAACAAGTGAAATACACGGTATTTACGACATTGATGTAATAAATGAACCTACTTTCGATCAAATTGCTACAACGGTCGTTCAATTTATTGGTGACGCTGATCTAGCTGGTTTCAATTCGAATAAGTTTGATATTCCAGTTCTAGCTGAGGAATTAATGCGTGCTGGATCTGATTTTGATATTTCAAAACGAAAATTTGTTGATGTTCAAAATATATTTCATAAAATGGAGCAACGTACATTGGCCGCTGCACATCAATTTTACTGTAAAAAACCACTTGAAAACGCTCATAATGCATTACATGATGCGCAAGCAACTTGGGATGTTTTGAAAGCACAAATGGCACATTATAAAGATTTAACAAACGATATCTCTTCCCTCTCTGAATTTTCTAAAGCTGGCAATTACAATTTGTTAGATTTTGCTGGTCGTTTAGCGATTAATGAAAATAACGAATCCATCTATAATTTTGGGAAACACAAAGGAAAAACGATAAAAGAAGTTGCCCGAATTGAGCCTGGATATTACGGTTGGATGCTTGACGCCGATTTTCCATTGTACACTAAAAAATGTTTACGTGTAGAAATGGATAAGATAAAAAAGGAACGAGAAGAATTAAAAAAAGAATCAACTAATTCAGATGATATCGCAAGTAAATTGGATGCCTTAAAAAATAAATTTAAGTAACATGAAAATTATTTGTATTGGAAGAAATTATTCAGATCATGCAAAAGAAATGAATGCTGTAGTTCCAACAGTTCCTATTTTCTTTATGAAACCAGATATAGCTATCTTAAAAGACGGCAACCACTTCTATTATCCAGATTTCACGAAGGATCTCCATTATGAATGTGAGTTGGTTTTTAAAATATGTAAGGTCGGAAAGAATATAACTGAAAAATTTGCCTCCCATTATTATAAAGAAATTACTTTAGGAATTGATTTCACAGCACGGGATTTACAACAAAAATGCAAAGAAAATGGTTTGCCTTGGGAAATTGCTAAGTCTTTTCAACATAGCGCTCCCTTGTCAAACAAAACGATTGATGTAAATTCAGTCGATTTAAACAACCTTAGTTTTGAATTAAAGAAAAATGGTGAATCAGTGCAGATTGGGCATACAAATGAAATGATTTTTACTATTAATCAAATCATCGTTTACCTATCGAAATTCATGACATTAAAAACGGGTGATTTGATTTTTACTGGAACTCCAGCTGGTGTAGGTCCAGTTCAAATTGGCGATACCTTGGAAGGATTTTTGAATAATGAAAAAATGTTCGAATTCAAGGTGAAGTAACTCCCACCTCGACTAAAGCTCGGCGTCCGTTACTTTCCTTTCGCCTTAACAATAATCAAAACTGTATAGAGCATTATCTTGATATCCAATGCTAATGTTCTATTTTTAAGATAAAGCAAATCAAATTTCATACGTTGTAGCATTTGATCAACATTTTCAGCATATCCATATTTTACTTGTCCCCAAGAGGTAATTCCAGGTCGGACTTTAGTTAAATGGAGAAATTGCGGCTCAATTTGAACAATTTGATCTATATAAAATTGTCTTTCTGGCCTTGGTCCAACTAACGACATATCTCCTTTCAAAACATTCAAAAACTGAGGAAATTCATCTAATCTCGATTTCCTTAAAAATTTTCCAATTGGAGTAATTCGAGGATCATTTGAGGAAGACAATTGTGGCCCTTGCTTTTCAGAATCGACATACATCGTCCTAAATTTAATAATCTTAAATGGTAATCCTTTGTAACCAATACGCTCTTGAAAAAAGAATATTGAACCAGGAGAAGATATTTTAACGCCAATTGCTATAAAAATATAAACTGGAATTAACACTATTAATGCAAAAACTGACAATGAAACATCCATCAATCTTTTAACAGCTTGCTGCAAGACTGGCATTGTTTCAGCATTTACTTCAATTAATAAGGCACCAAAAATATTCGTCATTTTAACTGATCCCGATAATATATCATACATGTCAGGCAATATTTTTATTGTCACATTTCCTCCTTCAATTTGACCGATTATTGCTTTTAATTTGTCGTGTTCAACACTTTCAAGAGCAATTATTACTTCTTCAATTTGATATTCACGCAACACTCTTTCCAAATCTGTTGCATGACCTAAATAAGTCAATTGATTTTCTAATTGTCTGTCAACGCCATTGATATTCACAAATCCAATGAATTGATTAATTCCTCGAGGTGAGTTTATTATTTCATTATAAATTTCAACGGCCTTATCACTTCCTCCAATTAATAATGTTTTAAATCCATTTTTCCCAGAATGAATTCGATTGACTATAACACTTATAAATATTAATCTCGGAATAAAAACAAGTGAAAAGTGAATCCCAAACAACAAAAACATTGAGTTATAATATTGTTGATATCCTGAAATTTCATCATCTAACAACAAAGTAAAAAATATAAAAACAGCGCCCAAAAGGGTTCCAATAAAACTTAAATTGAATAATTTAAAGCGATATAAGCGTTTAACGTCATGGTATGTGCCTTGCAGATAATATAATAACAACCATAAAACAGGAATTAATACAAGACCCCAATAAAATGTCTCATTAACGCTAAACTCAACTCCTTCTATGCTCGTTTTTCGAAAATAGTAAAATACAAACCAGGAGAAAAAAGCAGTAACCCAATCCATTAACATAAACCATAAAACGAGCTGACGTTGTTGCATAATTAGAAATGAACAACTTTAATATTATCTAAGATAATTTTCCCTTCGCTTTTCCCAGGATCTAGTCCTGCCTTAAAAGATTGTTTGAAGTATTCCGCAGCACTAGAAGCAGAAACCAATTCTTTGAGATCTATATAAATCTTTTTCCATTTCACAGTTGAAAGCTCTTGTGCATTCATCTGAATATTATCATGATTTTTTATGGTTGAAGAAGAAATTTCTATCAAACCAGTAACGATTGAATTTGTATTGTAATAATCGATTTCGAGATAAACTTCGGCAAATTTGGGAAGAATCATTGAACCATCAGTATAGGCAATCCAAGTAGAATCAATAGAGGACAAATTAACTTGACCATACGAATTTCCCCATTTCAAAATTGCTGGGTCATTTTGTTTGCTTAACGTAGTCAAAGAAATTGGATCTGTTTCAATTTTGACTGTTGAGGTCTCAAAATCTTCAATCCAAAATTGTAAAGAACTATGATACTTCGTTGACGGATTAATTGTTAAAGTTTGGTTTGCAATTAAATCTGCATTTATCTCATAAACTTCTACAAAAGGATATATTTTTTTTGTCGCAGAAATACCATTATTTCTTATGGTTGGATAAATTTTAATATTCACATTTCCAGTCAATAAAACAGGAATTTTAAAAGGAAGTTCAAAAATACCTATCACCTTGCCGTTAATGATAACGGTAGCATCCGAAAAATTGTGCGATAACTCACCTTCCACTCCAACTAGATCTGGATTTGACATAAACACAAATTCGTTAACTTCCAACCAAGCAGGATCAGGGTTGTTTTTCACGCATGATGAAAGAATGTAAATAGCAAAAGCACAAAATAATAAATATCTCATAGGTAGTTTTCAAATAGATAAACGTAATATTTTCTTAGATATTGTCTATTAAAACAGAAGATGACATTTTTAATTTGTCTAAAATTTTATGAGCTACGTCAAGTGCTCTAAAACCGTCTTCTAATGAAACCAAAGGAATTGTATCATTGTTGATTGCCTCTGCAAATGTTCTTAATTCTTCTTTAATTGCATTAACCTCTGAAATGTCTGGCTTGTCGAAGAAGATCTTTTTAATAGGTTTACCTTCTCCCATATCAAAAACAATATCCAATGGATTTGGTTCCCCATAAACAGTTTCCATTCTAACAACCTCCAATTCCTTCGTAAGAAAATCTACACTTATATAGGCATCCTTTTGAAAAAAGCGCGACTTGCGCATGTTTTTCATAGAAATTCGAGAAGCAGTTAAGTTGGCAACACATCCATTATCAAATTCAATTCGTGCATTTGTGATATCTGGCGTGTCACTAACGACAGAAACGCCAGAAGCTGAAACACGTTTAATATCTGATTTTACAACACTTAAAATAATATCTAAATCATGGATCATTAAATCTAAAACCACTGGAACATCTGTTCCTCTTGGATTAAATTGCGCCAAACGATGCGTCTCGATGAACATTGGTTTATTGAAATAAGGCAAAGCCGCTTGAAATGCAGGATTGAAACGTTCAACATGTCCAACTTGCACTTTAACATTTGCTTCACGCGCTAATTCCATTAAAACACGTGCTTCTTCAACTGTTTCGGTTACCGGTTTCTCGATAAAAACATGCTTGCTCTTGCGCAATACCTGAGATGCTAATTCACAGTGGGAAATTGTTGGTGTAACTATATCTACACAATCTACCTCGTCCAAAAGTTCTTGTACCGTATCAAATCTGCGAATATTAAATTGGGCTTTCACTTCTTCTGCTGTTGAATCACTTGAATCAAAAAATCCAACTAATTCAAATTCCTCTTTCAATTCCAAAATTAATCGAATGTGGATTTTCCCCAAATGTCCAGCCCCTAAAACTCCAATTTTTAACATATTCGCGATTTTTCACAAAGGTAATTCTAGCAATTTACTTATTCCCTTTAATAAGTTAGAATTATCAACAATTCCGACTTATTTATTGAACGTTAATAAGATAAATTTGGTTGGAAATGTTAAAATCAAATATAACAGATTTAAAATGTGTCATTTGAAATATATTAATTTTTCTGAAGTCATTAATAACAGGTCATTATAAAATTGATTTTTAATGCCTTTTATCGATAGTGAATTTGATTTGCAGTTTGTTCTATGAAAAAAATAAAAAAATCTTGTTTCCTTGTTTGTTAAAAACAGAATTTGACTATATTTGCACCAACAAAAATGGAGGTTGTAGCTCAGTTGGTTAGAGCATCGGTTTGTGGTACCGAGGGTCGTGGGTTCGAGCCCCATCTTC
>VFKM01000013.1 GCA_009885545.1 Flavobacteriales bacterium | reverse complement strand
TGGGCACCAACAGGAACTATTATTAAAGGACAAGGTGTTTATGACAATACATCGGCAAATCCGAACAATCCAAATACGCCACCTATTACAGTTACTGCCGGATTGAATACTTCAGACGAAATGTTCTTGGTTTATTTCCATTATATGCTGCACCAAACCGGTGATGAAAACTATGACATGGAAGCTTTAATGTCAGCGAGTATGGAAGAGCAATTAGGTCCAGATGATAGCCCAATTAACATCTTCCCAAATCCTTTTTCTGAAGGAACAAACATCGTTCATCCTGGAGTGAAATCAGGCGATGTAGTTTCAGTTTATGTTTACGATTATCAAGGGAAACTAATTAAGAAACTTATTCAAGCTGAAACTGTATCAACTAATAGTTTCACCACAACTTGGGATGGAACAAATGAGGTGAATGCTGAAGCTCGAAATGGTGTTTATTTTGTTTCAATCAATGTGAATGGACAAAACAGCACAAAACAACTGATAAAGAATTAACGCTTTAAATACTTGAGCGCCCGTTGAACTTCGTTGTCGGTTTTATTGGTAATACGATAGTAACCATCTTCTAACCACAACTGACGAGCAATCTCAGCTTTCAACGTTTTTACAATTAAGGTCTTGCTATAAGCAAGGCCTTTTTTGTCTTTAGTAATCTTGATTTCCTTTTGTGCAAACTGTACAAATTGATTTAAAATTGCATCTGTAACAGTAAAATTCTTCTCAAAATCTTCGATTGTTTTCCATTTGTAGCGACGTTGTTGCACAAAGTCAAAAGCGAAGGCATTAAACGCTTGAGAAAAACGTAAATCAGTATAATACCAACTCGTTCCACTTGAATCAAAAGGAACAAAAACATCTGGCATTATTCCACCACCTCCATAAACGATTTTACCCTTTGGAGTTTTAAACTTCAAAGAATCAGCGAAAAGAGTACTGTCTGGAGCATACAATTCACCATTATCATATCGGTCCATTTGGTCACTCATATATTCTTCATAGCCTGCGTCGTATGATTTTTGAATACATCTACCAGTTGGCGTATAATACCGCGCAATTGTTAAACGAAGGTTGCTACCGTCACGTAATTTAACATCTTCTTGAACCAATCCTTTACCAAACGATCTTCTACCAATGATTGTTCCTCTATCATTGTCTTGAATTGCTCCAGCTAAAATTTCACTTGCAGAAGCTGAATTGGCATTTATCAAAATTGTCACTTCTGTTGATTCTAAAATACCACCTGATGTTGCTCTATATGTTTGTGGCTTAGTGTGCTCGCCTTTTGTTTTAAGCATCGGTAAATTATTTTTCAAAAATTCGTCTGCAATATCAGTAGCTGATTGTAAAACACCACCACCATTATTACGCAAATCAAGAATGAGTTTTTTCATTCCTTTTTGTTGCAACCATTCGGCAGCTTTTCTAAATTCTTGCGAAGTATTCACTGAAAACTGATCAATTTTAATAAATCCTATTGTAGGCTCTATCATATATGCGGAAACAATTGATTCGATTGGAATGGTGCCACGAACAACACTTTTATTGATGATTTTCCCATTTCGAAGGATTTGCAATTTAACAGTAGTGTTTTCATTTCCTTTCAACAAAGCCATTACCTTGTCGTTTGTGATTTTCTTCTTTGCTACCTTTTTACCATCAACTTTTATGATTTTGTCTCCAGCTAAAAGTCCAGCACGGTCAGATGGTGACCCAGGAATTACATTCGTAACACAAATAGTATCACGTAAGATGAAAAAACGAACCCCAACCCCACCAAATTGACCTTGTATAGATTCGTTCATCAATTCTAAATCCTTTGCAGCAATATAATTGCTATGCGGGTCTAGTTTGTGAAGCATATCGGAAATAGTCTGCTCAAATAACGCTTCTCCGTTTAATGAATCCACATATTTTTTATCAAGTACATCAATGATGTCCTGCATTTTTTGATATTTTGCAGAACCTCCCAATAACAAAGAATCATTGACGCCATTTGACATTGATTTACCTAACCACAAACCAAATGCTATGCACAAGGATATAACTAGAGGGAGAAAATAATATTTCGTTGGTTTTTGATCAGTCATTTAAATCTGCTATTTGAATTATTTCAATTCCTGCATTTTTTAAAAAATCAACACCTGAAGTGTCTTTATATAATTCCTTAAAAACTACTTTTTTTATTCCCGCTTGAAGCACTAATTTACTACAATCTTTACATGGAGAAAGTGTTAAATACAAAACTGCATCTTTACTGTTGTTAGTCGATTTCGCTACCTTAAGAATTGCATTAGCTTCAGCATGTAGCACATACCATTCTGTTTCACCCAAGTCATTTTCACAACAATTATCGAATCCTGCAGGAGTACCATTGTAACCATCAGAAATAATCATATCATCTTTTACGATTATAGCACCTACTTGCCTTCTATTGCAATGAGATAAAGCAGACCATGATTCAGCCATTTTTAAATATGCCTTGTCGTAACGAAGTTGTTTTTGTTGTTCCTTTTCTTTCATAACTTAATAAGTGTATCAAAAGTAATCATACAGATTGTAAAATCCTGTGATATGAATTGAATGCTGACTTAAAATTATATTTATTTGGGATTTGTGAATTTGTATCCAACTGCTCTAATCGAGTGGAAAAAAACAGGATTTTTAGGATCTTGCTCAAATATTTTTCGGAATGATAGGATATAGTTATCGATTGTTCGCGTTGTCGGAAACTGATCATTCCCCCAAACTCTGTCCAAAATTTCATCCCTTGGAAGAACAATATTTTCTTTTTCTGAAAACAATTTTAATAATTCAATTTCTTTTTTTGAAAGTGATATAGTTTGGTTAGAAAGAGCATCGGTCACTTCAAATGTATAAAAATCAACCTTCTTATTCCCAATAATTAAAGCACTCATTTCTTCCCCCATTGATGACTTACCGACAAGAATAGAAACGCGCAATAACAATTCTTCCAAGTCAAATGGCTTACTCAAATAATCATTGGCTCCTAATTTTAATCCTGTGATTCGGTCCTCTGTCGTTCCTTTTGCCGATAAAAATAAAATTGGAACTGAAGAGTATTTTCGGATTTCTTTGCAAATGTCTAAACCACTAACCTCTGGGAGCATGACATCCAAAATAATCAATTGATAGATGTCCATTTTATTCGCAACTTTCATTGCTTCAAGTCCATTTTTAAAAGAGTAAACTTTATGACCCTCCATTTCAAGATTCATTTGAATCATGTCAGAAAGGCTTTTCTCATCTTCAATAAGACAAATGAATGACATTAAAATTTTATTTTATTTGGTTAAAGTTATATATTTGTTCTGAACTGCTTTAATTATTATAACAAAAACTATGAAAAAACGATTACTCTTTATTGGGATTGCTTTGTTTATTCAATCAGCATCCCTCTTCGCTCAACAGATCTCTGACAAGGGGTCTATAATTCCTGTTCCTAATCAATTTTCTGCGGATATTCCATCGGTGAAACTAACAGCTCCAGATGTAGAAGCATTACTTGCAGAAGATGTTGATAGAGATCGTAATGGCCAACTGTATAGAATTGGTGTTCCAATTTTCACGGATATCACGCCATTAAATAGTGGCTTATGGCAAACTTTGCCAAATGGCGATAAAATGTGGCAATTAAAGCTAAAATCGAATGGTGCAGAAGCCTTAAGTTTTATTTTCAGCAATTTTAAATTGTATGAAAACAGTTATTTTAAAGTTACTGACCTAAATGGTACATTATTACATAAAACAGTTTATAAAGAAGACATGTTGGAAGATTTCCAACAACATTTAGCATTGTGTTTTGGGGATGAAATGATTTTAACGCTGGTAGAACCTAAAAACGGAACGCCATCTGAAATCCATATGGATCGTGTAATGTATAATTACCGAGCTACTGGAAACCCAAATATTTTGAAAATTAACGAATCAGAAACGTGTGAAGTGAATGTGAATTGCACTCCAGTTGGAGATCCTTGGCAAGATGAAAAAAGAGGAGTTGCAAGAATTTATATTGTTGATGCAGCCGGAGCGGGATGGTGTTCTGGATCTTTAGTGAACAATACTGCGCAAGATTGTAAGCCTTTGATGTTAACAGCACTGCATTGTGGAGTATCTACGTCAGCAGCAAACTCAAACCTTTGGAGATTTTATTTTAAATATGAAGCACTTGCTTGTACTAACCCTGGTTCAGCAGGAACATTGGATGATTATTGGATTACAGGCTGCGTAAGAAGAGCTAATTCAAATGATGGCGGAGGTGATACAGGATCTGATTTTCTTTTAGTTCAAATGGGTTCGGCGGCAAATGAAGCAGCAACGATTACCACTTTGAAAACAGCGAATTTTAATGCATATTGGATTGGTTGGGATGCAAACAACATTACAACAACTGGAGGCGCAGGAATTCATCATCCAGCTGGTGATATTAAGAAAATCTCAACGTTTACAGGCAATACAGTTTCAACTGGATGGAATGGAAATGGCCTTCAATCACATTGGAGATTTACTTGGACAGCAAATGCTAACGGATACGGTGTAACTGAAGGAGGTTCTTCAGGATCACCATTGTTTAATAATCTTGGGCGTCAAATTGGAACATTAACTGGTGGCGGGTCGTTTTGTGCAACTCCAACTCAACAAGATTATTACGGAAAAATGTCGTATCACTGGGTTACAAATGGTACACCAGCTGCTGAGCAATTGAAAACTTTTTTAGATCCAGGAAATACTGGTGCTTTGGTTATGGATGGTTCTCCTGACCCATGTTCTGCACCTGCTATGCCGGTTGCGAATTTTTCTGGAACACCAACAACTGTTGCTCCTGGAGGAACAGTTTCTTTCACGGATCTATCAACCGGTATACCAACGTCATGGGCTTGGACAATCACTCCAGGAACTGCCGGTGTGGACTGGTCTTATACTGGAGGTACAACTTCAGCATCTCAAAACCCACAAGTAATTTTTAACACAATTGGGCAATATAATATCTCTTTATATGTATCCAATGCTATAGGAAATGATACTCAAACAAACCCATTATATATTACAGTTGCTGTTTCTACAGGGCCATGTGCTGCTACATCAACAACCTGTGATGAGTTTATTTCGAATGTTACATTAAACACAATAAATAACACAACTGCGTGTCTAAATTATGCAGATTATACAGCAACATCCACAACACTGAATGTTGGTTCGGCATACACGGCTACTGTTACGCCAATGATTGGAACAGCTGCAGGAGCCTATACTGATGATGAAATAGCAATTTGGATTGACTGGAATAATGATGATGATTTCATTGATGTCGGCGAGCAAGTTGGATATGTAATCGTTGCAACCGGTTGGAGCAATCAATTTACATTTACAGTTCCTGCAACTGCAACAATTGGAACATTAAACATGCGAGTAAGATTATCTTATTTACCTGATGATGGAACAATTACTCCATGCGGTACATCACAGTGGGGTGAAGTTGAGGATTATTCGGTTGTTGTTCAGGCAATGCCGTCAGGAATTCTTTCCTTGACTTGTGGTGGTAATCAAACGATTGTTGCATCTACTCAAGGAATAGTTGTGCCAAACGTAGTGGCTACAGCAACTGCAAGTACAACTTGTCCAGGTGGATCAGTTACTGTTTCTCAGTCACCTGTTTCAGGAAGTGCTTTGACAAGTGGGGCAAACTTAATAACGGTTACAGCAACAGACCAATGTGGTAACACACAAACATGTCAAGTAACTGTCACTTTTGTCGATGATATTGTTCTTGCATTAACTTGTGGCGGCAATCAAACAATTGTTGGGTCTACACAAGGAACAGTTGTCCCTAACGTTGTGTCTACCGCAACGACAAGTACAAATTGTATAGGTGGAGTTGTTAATAGTTCTCAGTCTCCTGCAGCAGGGAGTGCTTTAACAAATGGTGCGAATTTAATTACTGTTACAGCTACTGACCAATGTGGAAATACACAAACATGTCAGGTGACTGTTACTTATGTAGATGATCTAAGCATTACAGAAATAAATATGTTCAGCTTAGTAACGCTTTATCCAAACCCAATATCTGACAATTTAATGATAGACCTTTCTACTGTATCTAGTGAAGAAGTGAACATTGAAGTGTATGATATGGCTGGTAAGCTTTTGACTACAACTAACAATAAAAATGGAAGTATGATCTCAATTGATATGTCATCGTTTTCAAATGGATTATATCAAGTTAAGTTAATTAGTTCTTCAACTCAAATCATGAAGAGAATTGCTAAAATGTAAGAGCAATAAATTATAAAAAAAGGGATTCATTTTAAAATGAATCCCTTTTTTATTTTATATGTGCTGAAGGTCAGAAAAAATAGACTAATTTTGCACTTTCTTTTACATTTACGAATGAGCACATCAAAAAAAATTAAATCAGCGTTAATTTCTGTTTTCGACAAGACTGGATTGGCCCCATTAGTTCAAGAATTACACAAAAATGGTGTTGTTCTTTATTCAACTGGAGGAACACAATCTTTTATTGAGGAAATGAAAATTCCAGTTGAACGTGTTGAGGATTTGACTTCTTATCCTTCAATATTGGGAGGTCGTGTAAAAACACTTCATCCAAAAGTTTTTGGAGGAATCTTAAATCGTAGAGATATAGAAGAAGATCAAGCTCAGATTGCTGAATTTGAAATACCAGAAATTGACCTTGTAATTGTTGATTTATATCCTTTTGAAGCAACTGTTGCTGCTGGATCTGGTCACGATGAAATAATTGAAAAAATTGATATTGGTGGCGTTTCACTGATTCGTGCTGCTGCAAAAAATTATAAGGACGTTGTTATTCTTCCTTGTCAAGCAGAATATGCTTCCTTTTTAGAACTATTAATTGAACAAAAAGGTGAAACATCCTTGGGTCAAAGAAAAACATTCGCGCAAGAAGCGTTCAATGTAACATCTCATTACGATGCACAAATTTTTAAGTATTTCAACCAAGGGAAAAAAGAAGTTTTTAAAGAAAGCATTCAAGAATCACATGTTTTACGTTACGGTGAAAATCCGCATCAACGTGGAATTTTTTACGGCAATCTGGACGGAATGTTTGATAAATTGCACGGGAAAGAACTTTCTTATAATAACTTGCTAGATGTTGATGCTGCTGTAAATTTAATGGCTGATTTTAAAGATGATGAACCAACATTCGCAATTTTAAAACACAATAATGCATGTGGAATTGCTTCACGTCCAACATTGAGAAAAGCATATATTGACGCTTTGGCTGGTGACCCAGTAAGTGCTTTCGGTGGAATTTTGATATCAAATACTACAATCGACAAAAAAACAGCTGAATTAGTGGATGATTTGTTTTGTGAAGTAATTATCGCGCCTGCATTTACAGATGAATCACTAGAGATTTTAAAGTCAAAAAAGAACAGAATTATTCTTGCACAAAAAGAAGTTGTTTTACCAAATCGTCAGTTTAGAACAATCTTAAACGGTGTTTTAGTTCAAGGGAAAGATTTAATTACCGAAACGGCAAAAGATCTTGAATCAAAAACAAAAAAGAAACCAACTGACAAAGAAATTGAAGACATGATTTTTGCTAACAAGTTGGTGAAGCACACAAAATCAAACACCATCGTTTTAGCTAAAAACAAACAATTATTGGCAAGTGGTACTGGTCAAACATCACGTGTTGATGCATTAGTTCATGCAATTCATAAAGCGAAATCATTTAATTTTGATATGCATGGAGCGGTGATGGCATCTGATGCTTTTTTCCCTTTCCCTGATTGTGTTGAAATAGCAAATAAAGCAGGAATTACCGCAGTTATTCAACCAGGAGGATCTATAAAAGACCAATTATCAATCGATTACTGCAATGCCAACAAAATGGCGATGGTATTTACAGGAAATCGTCATTTTAAACATTAAAAAAATAAGTTTTGTCGAAAATTGAAACAAAAAGTCGATTTTTACGAAGAAACTAACTATCATTATAAGTAACTATAAAGAAAGCGCACTGGAAAATGGGATTATTTAGCTTTTTAACGCAAGAAATTGCAATTGACTTAGGTACAGCAAATACGCTTATCATCATGAATGATAAAGTGGTTGTTGACGAACCATCAATTGTAGCGAGAGACATTCAAACAGGTAAGATTGTTGCTATCGGGAAGAAAGCACAACAAATGCATGGAAAAACCCATAAGTTAATTGAAACTGTTCGACCATTAAAAGATGGTGTAATTGCTGATTTCCAAAGCGCCGAACAAATGATTCGTGGAATGATAAAAATGATCAATCCAGGAAGAAGTTTATTCAACCCAACTTTAAGAATGGTAATTTGCATACCTTCAGGAATTACTGAAGTTGAAAAACGTGCTGTTCGAGATTCAGCGGAACACGCTGGAGCAAAAGAAGTTTACTTAATTCATGAACCAATGGCTGCGGCTATCGGAATCGGGATTGATGTTGAAGAACCAATGGGAAATATGATTATTGATATAGGCGGAGGAACTTCCGAAATTGCTGTCATTGCCTTAGGTGGTATCGTCTGTGATAAATCTATTCGTATTGCGGGTGATGACTTTACAAATGATATTGAAGAATATATGAGACGCCAACACAACATTCTTGTTGGGGAGCGTACTGCAGAACAAATTAAAATTGAAGTTGGCGCAGCAATTCCTGAATTAGATAACCCCCCACCTGATTATGCAGTACGTGGACGTGATTTAATGACAGGGATTCCAAAAGAAATTATTATTACATATTCTGAAGTTGCACATGCACTAGACAAAACGATTTCTAAAATTGAAGAAGCGATTTTAAGTGCACTGGAAATGACTCCACCAGAACTTTCAGCAGATATCTACAAAACTGGGATTTACCTTGCAGGAGGCGGATCGATGTTGAGAGGTTTGGACAAAAGAATTTCATTGAAAACAAAATTACCAGTTCACATTGCAGAAGATCCGTTAAGAGCAGTTGCTAGAGGAACAAGCATCGCTTTGAAAAATATTGATAGATTCCAATTCTTGATTAGAGATTAATTTAAAAGTCCTGGTAATATCTTATCGGGACTTTTTTATCTTTGTGCATGCGTAACTTGATAGCCTTCTTTAGGCGTTTCCGAGTATTTTTGATTTTTGTGTTATTACAGTTCTTTGCACTGTACACATATTTCACGTATTTGAACTTTCCTAGATCTCAATATTTAACAAGTGTATCAAGGGTTTCAGGGTTAATTTTGACCGTTCAAAATGATATTACCAAGCATTTTAATCTTAGTACAAATAACTACAAACTCCAAAAAGAGAACATCCGTTTACGCAAAAGACTTCCAGAAAGCTTTCAACGGATGCAAAATGGTTGGGCAAAAATTAACGATACACTTTTTCATCAACAATATGAATACATTCCAGCCACAGTTATTAATTCAACTAGTACGAAACGAAATAACTTTTTTACGTTAAACATTGGTTCTAAACAAGGAATTAAGCACGGAATGGGTGTTTTTTCTGATAAAGGAATTGTAGGAATTGTACACATTGCAAGTGATCATTTTTCGGTTGTAAAAACTGTTTTAACAGAAAACATTAATGTGGATGTTATGATTGAGCCAATAGGTTTATTCGGTTTATTAAAATGGGACGGACGAGATCCAAGACGTGGGTCAATTACGGGTATTTCGAATGACCTCAAAATAAAAAAATGGTCTAAAGTAACTACACGTGGCGGTTCTGGAATTTTTCCAAGAGGGTTAAATGTAGGAAAAGTTGAAAAGTTAAACCCAGTTGAAGGAAAACCACTTTGGGACGTTGTCATTCGTTTTTCAGAAGATTATAGAACAATTCAAAGAGTTTATGTCATAAAAAACCTCTTTCAAGAAGAACAAAACAAATTGGAATCCCTTATTCCTGAAGATAAAGAAGAATGAATATAGTATTTAAACATATCATACGATTTATCGTTTTAGTAGCAGCCCAAGTCTTAGTGTTGAATCAATTAGAGATCGGTTTTGGGATTCAGTTTATGGTTTATCCATTACTCATCGTATTGTTACCTTTTGATTTAGGAATTATATATATGCTTTTTATTGCATTTGTAATGGGCCTCTCAATTGACGGGATTTCAAATACGTTTGGTTTACATACTTCATCATTGTTAGTGATTACCTATTTACGTCCTGCTATTTTTAAACTTTTTGGACCAAGAGATGGTTATGACATTTTAAAAGAAGGAAATATGTATGAAATGGGTACACGTTGGTTCATATCTGTTTTTGGACTAATGTTGATTATTCATCATTTGTGGTTTTTTATATTAGAGATCTTCCGATTCGATGATATGCTATTTGTTTTAAGCAAAACATTATTAAGTGTTCCATTATCCTTTTTGTTTTGTCTTATTTTTCAAGCAATGTTCGTTTCTAAGCCGAAAGAGCGATGAATTTAGACGGGCGAAAATATGTAATTATAATAGTTACGTTGTTAGTAGGTATTATCTACTCAATGAGACTTTTTTACATGCAAGTTGTCGATGAGACTTGGACGTTGAGAGCTCAAGAAATAGCAGAAAAAAGAAAGGAAATTACACCTCCACGAGGAGTTCTATTTGATCGAAACAAAAGGAAAATCGTTTCTAATCGAACGTATTTTAATCTGATGATGAAAGAGTCAGAGATGAAAAACTTTGATACTGTTGCATTTGCGAAATTAATTGGTTGGACGAGAGAAGAAGTTCGTGAACGATTCAAAGAAATCGTTAAAGGAGAAGGGACTTATAGAAACAAGCATACGGGCGTGCGTTCTTCTAATTATCAAAAAATACGAGCATACCCATTTCTTAAGGAAATGACCTTAGAAGAAATTGCAACTATTGCAGCTCATTTAGAAGATTTCCCAGGATTTTATGAAGAGGTGACAAGCATGAGAAGTTATCCTTACGCAAACGGTGCCAACATTGTAGGATATTTATCAGAAGTATATAGGGAAGAAATAGATGAAGACCCGTTTTATAAGCCAGGAAACAACATGGGAAGAGCTGGTCTTGAACGCTTTTATGAAAATGAACTGCGCGGAAGAAAGGGAATAAAATATATTGTGACCTCAGCATTAAATAATGCAATTGAATCATATGCCGATGGGAAATATGATACTATTGCGAAACAAGGGCCACCCTTAAATTTGGGGATTGATATCATTCTTCAAGCTTATGGGGAGAAATTACTGGCGAATAAAAGAGGGTGCATCGTAGCGATTGAACCTGCAACTGGTGAAATTCTTGCTTTAGTTTCGGCGCCAACGTATGATCCAAATCTATTTATTGGGAAACGAAATATATCTAAAAATTATCCCAAGCTTTTGGCTGATCCGAGTAAACCCTTATATCCTAGGCCATTGGCAGCAGAATATCCTCCCGGATCAACATTCAAATTATTGAATTCTTTAATTGGATTGCAGGAAGGTGTTATAACTCCAGAGTCTGGATTCCCTTGTAATAAATCAGTTGTAGGCTGCCATAATCATCCAAGTGCAGGAAATTTAGCTGATGCAATTAAACATTCATGCAATCCCTATTTCTATGCTGTAACGAGAAAAATATTACAGCAAAATAAGGAAAAAAGTGTTTTTCATGATGCCGAAATTGGACTTAATATTTGGGCAAAGTACATGCATAGCTTTGGTTTAGGCCATAATTTAGAAACCGACATTACTGGTTTGAGACCAGGGTCAATCCCAGATGCTAATTATTACGATAAATGGTATGGCCATCACAGATGGGCTTTCTCTACAATTCGCTCAATCTCAATTGGGCAAGGTGAAGTTATGCTAACACCTCTTCAAATGGCAAATATCGCTGCAATTATTGCAAATAGAGGATGGTATTATACACCTCATTTTGTGAAATCAATTGGATCAGATGGACCTCTAGAGCAATTCAGAAAAAAACACTATTCAATGGTTGATGCCAAACATTATTCTGTTATTGTCGAAGGAATGAGACGTGTTGTGCATGAAGGAGGAGGAACAGGAAGAAGAGCTAGATTAAAAGACATTATTGTGTGTGGAAAAACAGGAACTGTCCAAAATCCTCACGGAGATGATCATTCAGTTTTTGTTGCTTTTGCACCAATGTATAAACCTAAAATTGCGATCGCTGTATTTATCGAAAATGCAAAAGGTGGCGGAGGTTTATGGGCTGCACCAACTGCTGGACTGATGATTGAAAAGTATCTTACGAGAAAAATAATGGAAAAAGACAGAGAAAAAACAATTCTTGAAGCAAATTTTTCTGGCATCAAATGAGAAAAGGAGAATCAATAGTTGCACATTTTGATTGGGCATTGTTCGTTGTTTATATCATCTTGTTGATTATGGGCGTATCTACTGTATACTCAACAGCCTATAATGAAGACCATCCCAATTTATTTGATTTTTCTCAAAAATATGGGAAACAAGTTCTATGGGTCGGATTTTCTTTATTTCTAGGCCTTTTGGTCTTCTTGATTGACTCAGATATTTATCGAAAATTTTCGATTCCAATATATTTATTCACGTTGATATTATTAGTCGTTGTTTTATTTATGCCTCCTGTTAATGGCGCACGTGCATGGCTGGGAATAGGGTCATTGGGTATTCAACCTGCAGAGTTCTCAAAAATTGGAACAGCACTTTTACTTGCAAGGTTTATTAGTTCAGTCAATATTAAACAGCAAAATGTTAGAACGGTTATTTTGGCAAATGCAATAATTCTAATACCAATGGTAATGGTTTTGTTGCAACCTGATGCTGGAACTTTTGTAGTCTTCACATCCTTCCTTTTTGTAATGTATCGTGAAGGAATAACGTATGATCCAATTATTCTGAAAATGTTGAATAGCATTCCAGGAATTAAATTTAAGGAGACCTGGGTCGGAACTCACTTTATACCTTTACTTTTTATCGTAGTATTTTTAAGTCTTGTTACCTTGCTAATGAGTAATGAAACACTTACGTTTGAAACCTTCCCAGATTTAAAAATTCCAGGTTTTGGAATTGTAATGATGTCCTTAACCATTTTGGCGATTTTGTCATTTTTAGTTTTGCGTTTTATTTCATCAAGAAGAGATAGAAATAGAGTTGTTCTTATTGTCATTATAGGTTTTATTCTTGCTTCAGGCTTGGTGTCAACTGTTAATTTTGGTTTTCAAAGTTTAGCAGAACATCAAAAAGATAGAATTGAATTATTTCTAGGTTTAAAAGAAGACCCAGATGGAGAAGATTATAACCGCAATCGAGCAATGGCAGCCGTTGGATCAGGTGGGTTCTTAGGAAAAGGGTATAATAAGGCCTCAGTTTCAAGTGTTGAAAGTAACCACGTTCCTGAAAGCGAGACGGATTTTATATTTTGTCCATTTGCCGAAGAATGGGGATTTATAGGAACAATTATTTTTATTGTTTTGTACATGTTCATGTTGCTGCGAATACTTTTTATTGCAGAACGTCAACGATCCTCTTTTAACAGGATATATGCTTATAGCGTTGCGATGATTTTGTTTTATCATTTTGCCATTAATATTGGAATGAATATAGGTTTTGCACCTGTAATCGGAATACCTCTGCCATTCTTTAGTTATGGTGGCTCATCGATGATGTCCTTTTCAATGATGATGTTTATATTATTGAAATTAGACAGTCAAAGAAGAGAAGATCTTCAATAACTAAAAAGCGCACAACGAATGAAAGAAATCTTTATTTTTACAAAAAATAATCTAATATGAAGGATAGAAAAGAAACTAAAGTTACTTTTTCTGAAGAAGGCAAGAAAAAAATGACATATGCTTTTTGGGGTTTTGCCATGTTTCCTTTTATAATTGTCACTTTTTTATTTTTATTTCAATCTGAGGATGATCTTCCACCAGTTGAAATGCTTGATAACCCTCCAGAATTATTGGCTTCCGTTGTATATGCGGATGATGGAGAAACAGAGCTTGGACGTTACTGGAAAATTAACCGAACAAGTGTTGAATATAAGGAAATATCTCCATTCGTTACAGATGCGTTAATTTCAACTGAAGATGAACGTTTTTTAGATCACTCTGGTGTAGATTTCAAAGCAATTGGTAGAGCAATTGTAAATGTAGGAGGAGCTGGTGGAGCATCAACGATTTCCCAACAATTAGCTAAATTGTTGTTTACTTTGCAACAACGAGAAAGAGAAGAACAAGCACGTGCAAATGGAGAATCTATCGGAGGAACTTCTGGTGGCAAGGTGGGAAGAATTTTTAGAAGAATGAACGAGAAAGTACGTGAAAATATCATTGCCACTCGTTTAGAAAAACGATTCACAAAGGAAGAAATTATTACGATGTACTTGAATCAATTTGACTTCTTGTACAATGCAGTTGGAATTGAAAATGCAGCGAAAGTTTATTTCAATAAAAAACCAATTAATCTTACTCGAGACGAAGCGGCAATGTTGGTAGGAATGTGTAAAAACCCTTCTTTATTTAATCCATATTCTCACAAGATTAAAAACTATCGCCGATCAATTGCTTCAGATAAAGAAATAGCATTAGACGCAGTCACTGAAACAGAAATTGCTGAAAGTCGTGCGAAGGACTCATTAAGGGCAGTTGATAGAAGAAATCAAGTATTGTTTCAATGGTTAAAAAACAGTAATGCAAATAATGAAGCTTTAAGAAATAAATTGACGCAAGAAGAATTTGACCTACTAAAAGTGAAGCCTCTAGTCGTTGACTATCAAGTTGTGGATCACAAACAAGGAATGGCTCCTTATTTTAGAGAATCTGTTCGCAAGGAATTAACATCCTTATTTAAAGAAAAGAACACAGACGGTTCATGGAAATATAAACGTCAGGACGGGACAACGTATGATATTTACCGTGATGGTTTAAAAATTTACACGACCATAGATGCAAACATGCAGAAATACGCAGAAGAGGCAGTCGAACGACACTTAAAAGAAGAACTGCAAGTTGCTTTTGATCAGAATAATCGGAATTTGCGGAATTACCCATTTACGAATTCTTTAAACGATTCAGAAGCTGAATCAATTATGAACTCGGCTAGAAAAAACTCACCGAGATATAGTACCTTAAAAGCACTAGGATTATCTGATAGTGAAATTAGTTCAAACTTCAATACAGCAATTCCAATGAGTATTTTTTCATGGAAAGGAGAAATTGATACTACAATGTCACCAAACGATTCTATTCGTTATTATAAATCGTTTTTACATGCAGGATTAATTTCAATTGAACCTCAAACTGGGTTTGTAAAAGCGTGGGTTGGTGGAGCAAATTTTAATCATTTTGCTTTTGACCATGTGAAACAAGGTCGTAGACAAGTTGGGTCGACTATCAAACCATTCGTTTATGGAACTGCAATAGCTATGGGTGTAGTGAAGCCATGTACGCAGTTTGCCAATACAGCATATTGCGTTGATTTACAAAATGCTGAAGGTGAAATAGATGATCGTTGGTGTCCGCGAAATGCTGGAGGGCCTGAAGGTGGTGTTGTAACTGCCGAAACTGGTTTAGCGAATTCTATGAATAACATTACTGTTGGTGTAATGTCAAAAATGGGGGGGTATGCTGGCCCAAAGACAATATCGAAATTATTAAAACAAATGGACATTAACATGCGTCCTGAGGATGAGGTACCTGCAATGTGTCTTGGAATTATGGATCTTTCTTTGTTTGAATTAGTTGGGGCACAAGCAATTTTTGCGAACAACGGAATTTACAATCGGCCAACAACAATCCTAAGAATTGAAGACAGAAACGGAAATGTAATCTATAATGCCAAGCCATATTCAAAGGAAGTATTGAACGAAAATGTGGCATACGAGACGTTGAAGATGATGAAACAAGTTGTTACAAGAGGTACAGCAGGAAGTTTAAGAAGCGGTAGATCTTGGGGAAATATTTTGGCCCCAACGGCTGGTAAAACTGGAACAACTCAAAGCAATGCTGATGGATGGTTTATTGGTTTAACACCTGAATTGGTTACTGGTGTTTGGGTTGGCGCAGAAGATAGATCTGTTCGATTTAAAACGATGGTTTGGGGACAAGGAGGTAGAATGGCTTTGCCGATTTATGGCTATTACATGCAAAAAGTATATAAAGATCCTGTTATAGCGCTGTCGACTACTGATTTTGCGCAACCACCTACGTATGATCCAAATATGTTCTCTTGTTCAGGAGATGATGTTTTGGATATTCCAGAGGAGGAAGAAAATTTTGGAGGACTATAGAAATTATGAACAAAGTTGTAAAAAATGTTGAAGAAGCCTTAACAGGTGTTGAAAGTGGAATGACTTTAATGCTTGGAGGTTTTGGATTGTGCGGAATTCCAGAAAATTCAATCGCACAATTAGTGAAAATGAAAGTGAAAGATTTGACATGTATTTCGAACAATGCAGGTGTTGATGATTTTGGATTAGGGTTATTGTTGCAAGAGAAGCAAATCAAAAAAATGATTAGTTCTTATGTAGGAGAAAATGCTGAATTCGAACGTCAAATGCTTTCAGGAGAATTAGAAGTAGACCTAATTCCACAAGGTAGTTTAGCCGAAAGATGTAGAGCAGGTGGGGCTGGAATACCAGCATTTTTTACGCCATCAGGTTTCGGAACTGAAGTTGCGGAAGGAAAAGAAGTGCGTGTCTTTAATGGCAAACCACATATTTTAGAAAGTGCATTAACAGCGGATTTTGCTATCGTTAAAGCGTGGAAAGGGGACACGGAAGGCAATTTGGTTTTTAAAGCAACAGCTTGCAATTTTAATCCAATGATGGCAATGGCTGGAAAAATCACCATTGCTGAGGTTGAGGAATTAGTACCGGCAGGAGAATTAGACCCAAATTTCATTCATACTCCAGGAATTTTTGTTCAACGAATCTTTAAAGGAGAAAAGTTTGAAAAACGCATAGAACAACGAACTGTTCGCCCAAAAAAGTAATGAAACAATTGGAAGGGACTAATCTTTCGAGTGGGTATATTAGCTTAATTGAAAATGTATGAAAAAGCTCATTTCTTTAATCCTTCTTTGTATTAGTGGTTTTATTATTTTGATTGTCTCTTGTAAAAAAGACCCAGTTGTAAGTTCAACTCCATGTACTACTTGCCAAAAAGTAACCGAAGCCAAAGATTATTTTGCTTTTAAGGTTGGAACATGGTGGGTGTATGAAGAAGAGACGAGCCTTGAAAGAGACTCTGTATATGTGACACAATCAACGATAAGTTCGGGTTATAACTTCGATACCTATATTTATAGTACTTATCAGGGTTATTATTACCATTATTGGCCTCTTTACATTAACACAAATGTATGTAGTGAAACAGTACCAGTAAGTAAAAAATGTTTGTATGTAAACCGAGCTAAACAAAAACCTGGGGATTATGTAGGAAGTGATTATTGTTTATTTTTCACCTATTATGAAAATGATTATATATATATATCAAATGTAGCTTATCAAAATGATAAATTATCAATTGATGCAATTTATACCACTTTTCAATTGGGTAATTATGAATTTCAAAAAACAATAAAAATTCATGAATTAAATACTTTTATCGAGGGAAAACAACCTACGAATCATTATTTTTCAAAAGGAATAGGTTTAGTACGAAAAGAACTTATAGACAGCAACCAAGTTTGGAATCTTGTTAATTATCATATTGAACCTTAAAGCTCAAAAAAGTGATTGCTTGAGTGCTACAATAATTGATAAATTGGTACATTAAAAAATTGATACATTAATAGTATGGCTTTAGATAAAATTGGAATCGCAAAACGAATTGCTCAAGAATTGAGAGATGGTTGGTACGTTAATTTGGGAATTGGAATTCCTACGTTGGTTGCGAATTATATACCAGAAGGAATTGAAGTTGAATTTCAATCAGAAAATGGCGTTTTAGGGATGGGTCCATTTCCTTTTGAAGGAGAAGAAGACGCTGACCTTATCAATGCAGGAAAACAGACAATAACTACTTTAAAAGGTGCTGCATTCTTTGATTCGGCAACTTCTTTTGCAATGATTCGTGGTCAACATGTTCAATTGACTGTACTTGGTGCAATGGAAGTTTCTCAAAATGGAGATATTGCCAATTGGAAAATTCCAGGTAAAATGGTTAAAGGAATGGGTGGCGCGATGGATCTTGTCGCTTCAGCTGAAAATATTATCGTTGCAATGATGCATTCAAACCGAGAAGGGGAATCGAAAATTCTTAAAACATGTAGTTTACCATTAACAGGAGTTGGATGCGTTAAGAAAGTTGTAACTGAACTTGCGGTTATGGAAATTAAAGACAATAAGTTCTATTTACTAGAGCGTGCACCAGGTGTAACGGTCGAAGAAATTATTTCAAAAACAGAAGGTGATTTGGTTGTTCCAGATTTTGTTCCAGAAATGAAGTTGTAATTGATAATTAAAACCACATAGCGATGCACTGAGCTTGTCGAAGTGACACATAAGTCACATAGATTTGTTCTCTTCGAAAATTATAACTAGCAACTAATAACTAACAATTCATAATTCTCTCAAATTACTTATAAAAGTGCATTTCTTCAATGTATTTATGCACCGGCTCTGTCAATAAATACCGCACATCTTTTCCGTCTTTGATTGCCTTTCTCACGAAGGTGGCAGACACTTTCATCACGGGTGCGTCTTCACAGAAAATCACATTTGCATTTTGTGAAAAGTCATTCCCTATTTTAGCATTAATATCTGAAACTTCTGTTTCTTCCTGCGTTGTTAAAACCCTCGGATAGACATAAATCTTGTGATTCATTAGGATGGATTCATGGTTTTTCCATTTATGCAAAGTGCGCAAGTTGTCTTCACCCATGATCAAAGCAAACTCATTTTCTGGGTATTTTTCCTTTAAATAAGCGAGCGTTGTAGAGGTATAACTTGGTTTTGGAAGATTAAATTCTATATCACACGCACGAAGTTTTGAGTTGTCGTCAATTGCAACTTTAACTAATGCCAAACGGTGCATATCCGTTAATAATGTTGCTTTATCTTTCAATGGATTATGTGGCGAAACAACCAACCAAACTTGATTCAATTCAGTGAAGTCAGCCATGTAATTGGCAATCACCAAATGTCCAACATGGATAGGATTAAAAGTCCCGAAATATAATCCGATTTTCATTTTGCGATAAATTCTTGAACCAATTCTTTTGCTTTGAGTATTGCTTTTTCTAAATCATCGTTGATTAAGATAAAATCAAATTCCGGAGCACTACTCAATTCTTTATGTGCTTTGCTCATGCGTTGCAAAATCTTTTCTTCCGTTTCGGTACTTCTGTGGCGCAAACGTTTTTCAAGTTCTTCATAGCTGGGTGGATGAACAAAAATAGCAAGTGCATTTTCTTGAAATACTTTTTTAAGATTCAACCCTCCGATTACATCAACATCAAAAATGACGGTTTTATTGTGCGACCAAATTTGTTCAATTTCAGATTTTAGGGTACCATAAAAGTTATTCGTGTACACCTCTTCCCATTCAACAAAAGCCCCATCCTTAATGTACTTTTTGAATCCTTCAACTCCTAAAAAATGGTAATCTTTTCCATCAATTTCATTCCCTCTTGGTTCTCTACTACAAGCCGATACTGAAAATTCTAATCCAAGATTTGCATCCAACAACGCATGAACAATTGTTGTTTTACCAGCTCCAGATGGAGCAGAAAAGATAATGCATTTACCTCCTTTTGGCATAAAGTTCAATTTTATCTTTGTGCTAATTTTGCAATCAGCTTAAAGTGTATTTAATATTTGTTCTTTAATTTTTTCTAAGTTGTCTTTCATGTCAACAACCAATTTTTGCATTTCCGCATGGTTACTTTTGCTTCCTAAGGTATTGACTTCACGACCAATTTCTTGAGAAATGAATCCCAATTTTTTACCAGAAAGCGGAAGAACCATTGTTTCTAAATAATAGTCCAAGTGGTTGCTTAAACGCATTTTTTCTTCTGAAACATCCAATTTCTCAATGTAGAAAATCATTTCTTGCTCCAAACGATTATCATCATGTTTGCTATTTTCTAACTCTTCTAACGCTTTAGTCATACGCGCACGAACAATCTCAACACGTTCATTTTCATACTTAGGAACTTCATTGAGCAAACGACGAATATCTTCTATTCGTTCTGTAAATTCAATTTCCAAAGCTTTTCCTTCTTGTCTTCTGAATTCATTCATGTTTTCACATGCTTCTTTTGTCAATTCCAGAATCCAATCTTTTTCTTCCTGACCAATTTCTTCTCTTTCATTGATTAGAATATCAGGCATTTTTAAAATCATTGCTAAATAGTCCACAGATTCTTCTCCAATCAATCCATTCACTTCCTTTAAATCGGTATAATATGCTTTAGCTAAATCTTTGTTTAACGTATAATTCTTTGAATCTCCAGTATTATCTACGTTGATATTAACGTCGACTTTTCCTCGATCCATATATGCGCTAATCACTTTGCGAATCTCAGCTTCTATTTCTCTATAAGCTGAAGACATGCGAACATTTAAGTCCAATGTTTTACTATTCAGAGAGCGAATTTCAATGGATACTTTTTTACCATTCGACGGGCTCAATGCATCGCTTTGAAAGTTTCCGGTCGCTTTTCCAAAACCGGTCATGGACATTAACATAGTACGTGTTTTTGTCAAAAATAGGAATTTTCACGGAAAGACGGTTTTATTGGGGATGAGTTGATATAAATAGGGCAATAGTAAAAAACATAAATATTATGTAAACGAACAAAATTAGCATTCAGTAATTTTTTTTAGGCTGTCAAAGTTCAATGAAATAAGCGGATTTAAACAAAAAAAGCAAATATTAATTTAAACTGTTTAACATATTTACAGAATCTTTAAACAAAAAAATAAAAATTTGTTTATGTAAAAGATAAGGCGCTATCCGAAAAGCCAAAAGAGTAGGAATTTAAAATTTTTTAACTATGGAACATTTAAAAATTGCAAGCGATAACTATGTCGCGTTTACGTTCTTTATTGGAACAATGGCCATGATGGCTGCTTCTGTTTTCTTCTTTTTTGAGTTAAATAACACCTCTCAAAAATGGAGAACTTCTGTTTTAGTATCTGGATTAATTACTTTTATTGCAGCAGTTCATTACTACTACATGAGAGATTACAATTTAGAAACTGGTGAGTCTCCTACATTTTTCCGCTATGTAGATTGGATTTTAACGGTGCCGTTAATGTGCGTTGAATTCTACTTAATCACAAAAAAAGCAGGCGCAAAAATCGGTTTATTATGGAAATTAATTACTGCGTCTCTTGTAATGCTGTTAACTGGTTATGCTGGTGAAGTATTAGATCGAGATGGAAGTGTATTGTGGGGAGTAATTTCAGGCGCGGCTTATTTCTATATTGTTTACATTATTTGGTTTGGAGAAGTTGCGAAGTTGGCTCAAACAGCCGGTGCTCAAGTAGCGAAAGCAACAAAAATATTAGGTTGGTTTGTTTTAGTTGGTTGGGCAATTTATCCATTAGGTTACATTTTGGGGACTCCAGGAGGATTATTCGGATGGCAACCTGTAGCAGATACAAAACAAGCTATGCATGCAATGGATATTGTTTACAATATCGCAGATGCAATAAATAAAATTGGTTTTGGTCTAGTAATCTATGCTTTGAGTAGAAAAAGTGAAGATTAAATCTGTCATTAATTAAAATAAAAAAGAGGCATATTTTTAACGAATGTGCCTCTTTTTTATTAATCTTAGTACGCTTAAAAATCTTTATATCATTATAGTTCTACACAATATTTAGATGTTTGAAATGATAATTTAAAAGCACATACTTTAGCATTATCACTTGCTGTTATTATTCCCCAAATATAAATTCCTAATTCCTAATTTCTAATTCATCATTCTACGTAACTTTGCACCATGATTTTATACAATGTTACGGTTAGTATTGACCCATCGGTTTCAGAAGAATGGCTTTCTTGGATGCGAACAACGCATATACCTGAGGTAATGGCAACAGGTTGTTTTGTTGAAAGTAGACTGTCACGTGTTCAAGGTGAAGAAGAAGGAGGAGTGACCTTTGCAATTACGTATATGTCTCCCAATCAAGAACTTTTAGATGAATATCAATCAAAACATGCACCCTTACTTCAGAAAAGTCATTCAGAAAAATATAGTGGCAAATTCGCTGCATTTCGTACATTTTTGCACATCATAGAAGAATTTAAATAGTATGAAAGTAAGAGCGAAGAAGCACCTTGGTCAACATTTTTTGATTGATAAAAACATCTGTCAAAAAATCGCAGATCAATATAGAAATCACCAAGGCTGTAATAAGGTGTTGGAAATTGGTCCTGGAACCGGAGCACTTACTGAATATTTGGTGAAACGCGAAGAGCTGGATTTATATGTAATCGAAATAGATAGAGACTCAATTGCTTATTTGAATGAGCATTATCCAATGCTAGAAAACAAAATAATTGAACAAGACTTTTTGAAAATGGATTTGAAGAAAATCATGGGAGAAGAGCCTTTTGGGGTCGTTGGAAATTTCCCATACAATATTTCTACTCAGATTCTTTTCAAATGTTTGGATTACCGAAATCAAATTCCTGAAATAATGGGAATGTTTCAAAAAGAGGTTGCTGAGCGAATTGCAGAAAAGCCTGGTTCAAAAAAATACGGCATCATGAGTGTTATTTTTCAGGCATTCTACGATATTGAATATTGCTTTACGGTTGATGAACATGTGTTTAACCCACCACCAAAAGTAAAATCGGGGGTGATCCGTTGCACACGTAACGAAAGAGGCGCTTTACCATGCGATGAAAAACTGTTCATTCAATTGGTAAAAATGAGTTTTAACCAACGTAGAAAGACAATACGTAATTCAATAAAACAATTAATTAGTGGAACGGAATTCGACCACACATTTTTAACGTTAAGACCTGAAAGACTTTCCGTAGATGATTTTATTGAGTTGACATTAGCTGTTGCAGCCCTCAATAAATCAGGGCAAATAACAGAAAAAATCATAGAATGATTTCAAATAAGTGATTTTCTAGTTGAAAAAGCTTTTTTTTTAATAAAAATCACTTTCTTTGTCATTATATAAAAACAAATAAGATGAGTTCTTCACCATTTTTTTACGGAATAGCAGATTTTTTACAATGGACTTTTCAGTTCTTTGATGCAGTTGGAAATAAGTTCAATTATTCATTGATCGTGCTTGGTTTTGTAGGTTTGTTCTATTGGTTGAATATACAACGTAAACTTACTGCTAAAGCTGAAAAGGAAGGCAAATTAAAATAATTCTATTCATTATAAAATATATAAAGGTTGTTGATCTGTAGGTCAACAACCTTTTTTGTTTTAGTGTAAAAGATATTCAATGAGTAAATATTCTATTATAATAACAGCAGGAGGAATTGGTAAGAGAATGGGAAGTGATATCCCCAAACAATTTATCGAAATTGCTGGGAAGCCTATTCTGATGCATACGCTAGAATTGTTTTTCAAATATGATATGAATGCTCAATTAATTCTTACGCTTCCAACGGAATGGAAAGAATATTGGCAAGATATTTTACAAAAACACACATGTTTTATTCCTCATATAATTGTAGACGGAGGAGATGAAAGATATCATTCTATCAAAAATGCATTAAAAATTTGTACAGGAGATTTTATTGTAGTTCACGATGGTGTAAGACCACTCGTGAGTACTGAGACATTATCAAGATGTTTTACGGCAGTTGAAAAACACGACCAAGTAATTCCAGTAATTCAACTCAATGAATCATTACGACAGGTGTTTGATGATGGCTCAAAAGCAGTGAAAAGAACAGAATATTGTATTGTTCAAACACCTCAATGTTTCAAAAGAAACGTATTGGAAACAGCTTATAATATGCCTTTTCACGAAGGAATTACAGATGACGCAAGTCTTGTTGAACAAGCAGGTTTTGTAATCCACTTAGTCGAAGGCAATAGTGAAAACATAAAAATTACAAGTAAGATGGATTTGGAAGTAGCATCAACATGTTTGTCTAGAATGATTTAATTAACAATTCTTAATTCTTAATTCCCAATTGTAAAGTATCTTTGCACCTCAATAATTGATACAATGAAAGTCACAGAACATCTTCAATCGGCAAAAGACACTTTATTCTCGTTTGAAATATTGCCACCGTTAAAAGGAAAAAGTATTCAATCGATTTATGATGGAATCGATCCATTAATGGAATTTAAGCCACGTTTTGTCAATGTAACGTACCACAGAGAAGAATTTATTTATAAAGAACGTGAAAACGGACTTTTGGAAAAAATTGCCATCAGAAAACGTCCTGGGACAGTAGGAATCTGTGCTGCTATTATGAACAAATATCAAGTCGATGCAGTTCCTCATTTGATTTGTGGTGGATTTAGTAAAGAAGAAACAGAAAATGCCCTAATCGATCTTCAATTTTTGGGAATTGATAATGTATTAGCTCTAAGAGGGGATTCAATAAAAACGGAAACATCATTTAAACCGCACAAAGATGGACATCGTTTTGCTGTTGAATTGATAGAACAAGTTACAGAAATCAATAAAGGAAATTACATGATGGATGATGTTCAGCTTGAACCGACAGATTTTTGTATCGGAACGGCTGGTTATCCAGAAAAGCATTTCGAGGCAATGAATTTGACAACAGATTTGCAATTTTTGAAAGCAAAAGTGGAGGCTGGCGCAGAATATATTGTTACTCAAATGTTTTTCGATAATGAAAAGTATTTTGCGTTTGTAAAGGCATGTAGAGAAATAGGGATAAATGTTCCAATTATTCCAGGATTGAAACCAATTAAAACCTTAGAACACATTACTTTTTTACCTAAATTCTTTAAAATTGATTATCCAGAAGCTCTTTCTTCAGAATTATTGAAATGTAAAGACAGTAAGCAAGTAGAAAAATTGGGTATTGAATGGGGAATTCAGCAATCAAGAGAATTGAAAGAGGCAGGTGTGCCTTGTATACATTATTATACTATGTCTAATTCGACAATGGTAAAAGCTATTGCAAAAGAAATTTTTTAACTTTATAAAATGAAAAAATACGCTCTTATACTTTTACTTTTCATTGCTTCTTTTTCTTTCGGGCAAACAAAAAACATTCATTTAACAAATACTTTGGTAATTGGTCAAATGGACAAGTCAGAAGATCGATATGCTGTGGAAATAAATGTAACTGAATTATTGACAGACGCAGGTGTAAAAGCAATTCCTTCATTGAATGTGATGAAACTAGGAAGTGATGCGGCAGGTATTATTTCTGATTCCATTCAAAAAATTGTTACCGCAAAAGGTGTAGACACGTATCTTATAATTTCTATTCGGGGATTTGATAAAAAGTTCAGAACCTCGAATAGAACAGAAAATTTGGAAACAATATTAAATTCCGGAAATTTATATCCGCTATACCGAGAAGAAGTTACGTCGGTTAGTTTTGAATTTTTATTCTATCGAAATGGAGCATTTGTAGGAAGCGATATTATTAAATGTGGTAATATTTCAGATCGCGATTCTGTTATCAAACGTTTAAGAAATAAATTGACCAAGAGAATCGTTAAAAAATGGAAATAATCCTTGAAAACAAAGGATTACCGTTGCATTAGTTTTAACACATATTTTCCAATAATATCGAATTCTAAATTTACATTATCGCCAATTTCTATTTGATGAAAATTGGTATGATCATATGTAAAAGGTATTATACAAACAGAAAACTCTTGATCACTTGACCCTACAACAGTCAAACTTGTTCCGTTAACTGTGATTGATCCTTTTTCAACTGTTACGTTTTCATTGTTGTAATTAAATGTATATTTCCAACTTCCTTGTTGATCCTCAATTTGAATACATTCTGCAGTAGTATCAACGTGGCCTTGTACAATATGCCCATCCAATCTGCCATTCATTTGCATGCAACGTTCAAGATTTACTTTTGTTCCAACTTTCCAAGTGCCTAAGTTGGTTTTTTCAAGAGTTTCTTTTATAGCAGTAACAACATATTCATTTTCGTTTTTTGAAACAACAGTTAAACAGCAACCATTATGGGCTACGCTCTGATCGATTTTTAGTTCAGAAACAAACGACGCACCAATAGTAAAATCAATGTTCCCATTTTCTTTTTTAATACCTTTTACAACTCCTAATTGCTCTATAATTCCTGTAAACATTAATTATTTTGAATTTAAAACTAAACGTCCAAATTACTTAAAGTAAATTGATATTCAGTACAATTTTCTTTTGTATTGAAACTCATCTTCCCTTCTAATTGCTCAATTAACGCTTCGATAAGTTGAAGCCCAAATGAATTAGGATTGATTTTTTCTTTCCAAACACCATTATCTTGGTAGGTTAAATCAAAAACATTATTTTTTTCTACACTTAAATAAACAGTGATTTTTCCTCTTTCACTAAAAGCGTGTTTAAGTGAGTTTGATACTAGCTCAGTAATCAACAAAGCAAGTGGCACAATTGTTTTGGTTCCAACTCTTTCTAATTTTGAATTGATTGAAATTTCTATTGGAATGATAATAGAAGAAGAAAGAATCAAATCATTTATTAACGTTTTGAAATAGTCTGAAACATCCAATTGTGAAAGATTTTTTGTTTGATACATTTTTTGATGAATCAACGACATAGTCATTATTCGATTTATTGCATCATCGAAGTGCATTTTTGTTTCAAGTGATTCAATGTCTGCAGACTGCAAACGTAATAAGCTAGTAATAACTTGTAAATTGTTTTTTACACGATGATGAATTTCCTGCAACAAAACAGTTTTTTCTTCATTTTGAATATGAATCATCTTGTTTTGTTCGTTTAACGCTTCATTGGCTTCTCGAAATTTCTGCTCTGCATCAGCTGTGGCATTAATGAAATTTAAAAGAAAAAACCCCACGATAAACGAACAAAGACAAAGTTCTAATATTGTACCAATCAAATTGATAGAAGACATTGAAGTTTTCAATGTTTCATTATCATTCAAGAAGAAATAAAAATATATTGAAATTGTTAATGCCACAATAGTAAGTACTGAATGCCCAATTTGCTTACCGAGATTGAAATAAGCGAAAATGGCGATAATAATTAACCAGAGTGGTTCTATAAAATGTGGGATGTTTTTAACGAAAAAAAGAGATGAACCCACCAAAAAAATGGAGCAAATAATCATAATATAAGAAACTATAATAAATTTCTTTGTAACAAGTAAAAACAAAACTCCTGTCATGGCAATTACAAATCCAGAAAAATATTGTACTGCAGTCGTAGTATTATGGAAAATGTAAAAAACAGAAATAGCAAATAAGCCAAAAGTTAGAAAAATGTTTATTCTCCATGCCAAACGAAAACGAGCAATGTCGTAAAAATCACTATATGAATGTTTTGGAGTATCGAACAAACTCATTTATGATGTAATTATAGATTATGGTTCAATTCAAAGTTAAAGAATACATTTTTATTTCAATGCATAGTGAAATTCAATAGCTCGAAAAAGAACAAGTGACTCTTAGTTAGAGTTCATATTGCTATCCAAATGTAATTAATTGATTGGTAAAAAAGGCTATTTTTTAAAGAAAGTGAAAAATAAGTTGAATTTACTTTTTCTAGTTAAAATCAATAGTACAATCATTTTAAATGATATTAACCGTTTACAAACGAAAGACAATCGAAAGTAAATGACAAATAACCGAATGTGTTTTTGATACAGCCACAATTTTGCAGTGTCGAATACAGAAAATGACTTCTGATAGGGTTACAAATCAATTTTTTCAAACTTTTAAAAATTACAACATGAACACATTAAGAAACAAAGTGAGTTTGATTGGCCGCCTTGGGGCACAACCGGAAGTAACAACTTTCGAAACAGGTAAAACGCTAGCACGGTTCACAATGGCAACCAATGAACGCTACAAAGGTAAAGATGGTGAATGGTATGACAACACCCAATGGCACACTGTCAATGCTTGGGGCAAAATAGCTGAACGAGCTAAAAAAGCGCTCAATAAAGGGCAGGAAGTAATCCTGGAAGGAAAACTTATTCATCAATCGTATGAAACAAAAACAGGCGAAAAGCGCTATGCGACAATCATTGAAGCGACGGAGTTTTTAGTCTTGAATCAAAAAACTGAACCAGCAGCAAAATAATTTTAATATCAATATGGAGTCGAGAAATCGGCTCCTTTTAAAAACAAAAATATGAATCACGTAAATTTAATTGGAAAAGTAAGTTCAATTCCAAAGGTTGTTGAATTGGCAAATGGTAGAAAAATTGCACAGTTTACAATGTCTACTAAAGAAATGTATCTTGATGAAACAGGTAAAACAAAAACAAGAAGTAATTGGCACCGCCTAACAGCTTGGGGACGATGGGTACAAGTAATGGAAGAATTAGGAATCGTTGGAATGGACCTAGCGGTTGAAGGCAAACTTGTTACTCGATTTTATAAAGATAATGGCGCTCGAAAATGTATTTCAGAAGTAGAGGTAAATGACTTGATCATTTTGTAAATCCACAACAGTATTAATAATTCAATCAAATCACTCAAATTATGACAACACTACGCAATCACATAACACTTATTGGGAACATTGGTTCTCAAACAGAAATCACAAAATTTGACAACGGAAGTAAAGTTGCTCGTTTTAGTTTAGCAACTGACAAAACCTTTCGTGCAAACAATGGAAAAATTAAATCCGATACCGAATGGCACCGTATATTTGCTTGGGGAAATATGGCACAATTTGTTGAAGAATATGCAGAAAAGGGAAAAAAAGTTGCTATTCATGGTCGCTTAGTGAATAGAACATATCTCAACCAAGAAGGTAAAAAAAGAAATGTTACTGAAGTGGAATTACGTCACATAATTGGACTATAAATAATCTAATCAAACGATACGACGTGCAGTTAGATTTGGCGATTGACCATTTGGTTAATCGCCTTTTTTTTAATAATTCCTGTAATCATTCCATAATTGGCTTCGTAAACCTATCATTGGAATATACATGGATGAATTAAAAGCACTTTCATAACGGAATTGATTTTCAAAGAAAGCGTTAAGATTGCCATATTTCATAACTTGATAGGATAAAGTCAAGACTGCCCTAAAACCATTATTTCCTTTTCCCTGACCTATGTAATGTCCATATTCATATGGTCTATTATTATAGGGCTGGTAGACATTATTACCATAACTAAATCCATCTTTGTCCAATCCTTGAAGGAAATAGCTGAAAAAAGATTTTAACGCCCATTTTCCTTTTTGAATTTTGAATTCACCCAAAATTTCCATGAAATTTGATCCAAGAGGATGGGCTAAAGGCATTCCTTGATTCCCATAATTTTGTCCTGGGCCGATATGAGAATAAGTATATGGTCTTATAGAATTATATTCAATGCGGTAAAAAGCGGTTGTTTTTCCCAGCTTTAATCTTCCTTTCACTCCAATTTGACTACCATATTTATTTGCCCACCAACCTGATTTAAGTTTAATTTCAACCAAAGAAAATTCGTCTAAAATTAATTGTCCATAAAGCACGTGGCTTTTATATCTGGCTGTGAAACTTGCACCAATTAATACATTGTCAGAAGAACCCAATGCATATTCCTGTGGGCGGTAAAATATTACAGGATTCAAATATTCAGCGTCATAACCTCGATTGAGCATCGTGTCTTTAGGTAGAAAAATTACTGTTTCGAAAACACCAAAATTTAACCATTTTGCAGCATTGAAACTGATATGATGTGTGGCGCCATATTTTGATTTCCAATCTACATTAACCTTTTCTCTAAAGAACTGATAGATTATATCGTATTCAAGTCTCCAAAATTTAGTTCGAATTAAACCAAAAGGGGAAGGGGTTCCATAATCACTTAAAAATAATGAGCGATTTCCCTCTCCAATAAAATTGTGATCCAACCCAATTTGGAAATTAAAAATTGAATTTGGTGTATAGGAAATTCGTCCTCTGGCATCAATGTAATTATAACTTGAGGTATTGCCTTTTATAAAATAACCACGTGACGAAAAAGTCGAATCACCAATCCCAGTTCCTCCTATCAAATTTGCTCGAAAATAAATTTTCTTATTTGCACTGCTTTCTATCGTAATTCCAGCGCCTGTTCTAAATTGTGAAGTGGTCGTATACCTATAATTCAAATCAACTAAAGGTGAAATAAAACAAAAGGGATTTGATTTAGATTTTAGTGAAACTAACCCTTGTGTCGACTTATTAATTCTTATTTCTGGTTTTAAGGAGGAATGAGACTCTATATTAACTGGGAATACTGAATCATTTGGCATTTCTTCATATAGTTCATTAACTCCTCCTTGACCAAAAACAGTCATTTGAATCAACATAAATATGAAAGTTAATTTTCTCATCAAAAATCGTTGTAATGATTATTAATACCAGTTCTTAATCCAATGTTAAATAGATTAGTAATTTGACTGTTGGAAAGCAGTTCAGAACGATATTGCCAGCTTCCAAATAAATTCCAATTCATTTTTTTATTGAAACGATAACCCAGTTCTATCTGCTGCAAAAAGATTGATCCAGTTTGCTGAGGTAGATTTTTATTTACTGGTAATAATGTTAATGGTGTATAATCTTTTAAGATGTAAACGATGCCTTTTATTTCGCAATAAACTCTCTTTATTTCGTAATTACTGCGTAAAATGAATTCCTGAAAGGCATTTCCTTTGATAGGACCTAAAGGCAAATTATAGTGACTATAATTTAATCTCGGATTATTCGAAGAATACATTTCCTTTGATACATTGTTGTATTCTAATTGAAGCATAAAATTTTTCAAGCCAAAATAATTGTATCCTCTATATCCAAGTTGAAATGCAATTTGATCTGTATTTAAATTCCCAATGGCGAATTGACCATATATTCTATGTGATTTATAAGGTGTAATAGATGCATTTAAACCTAAAACCGAATTGATTTCTTCTTTATCTAATGCAAATTCTGCGACAAATGGAATAGGGTTATAAAATAATGGATGAACAGATTTTGAAACAATTGAATCTCCTTTTGACCAAATTATTCCTTCAAAAAAACTAATCGAAATATTTTTTGAAACTTCATAAGTTAAATAATTCGCTGAAAATCCTTTCGTTTCATAATAGGCCTCAACAGATGAACTTTTAGGTCTACGCATCAAGTTAATTAATCTCATTCGGAAATAATTAAATTGCCATTTTTTGGATAATTGAAAAGTACTTCTTAAAAAAGGTGCAGGTGCACCGTTATCAGATAAAAAGAGGGAACGATATCCATCACCAATAAATTGTGCAGTATTACCAGCAGACAAAAGTATGGATCGATGAGGTTTGTATATTATATTTCCAACAGCATATCCATAATCAAAACCATCCTTCTTAAATGGTTTCGTACGTGCACTACCTGGAACCACAGCATTTTGCGTGCTATAAATTCCTGAAGTTTGATTCGGATATAACTCTCCTACTGATGAATAATAAGCACTTTCATAATTCGAGAAACGACTTTGATTTTCATAAATTGCTGTCGAAAATGAAAAATTCTTCAATAAATCACCTTCAATAAAAACACCTCTGGTATTCTGAAATAAACGACGTTCGTTTGTGTCATTGCGATCTTTGCCCATTGAAAAATCTACATTTGGAGAAATAGTAAAGTAATAGTTTTCTCCTTTTACTTCGATTAAGTGTTTTTTAAATAGTACTTCCAAAGCATCATAATAAAAAATCGAAGAATCCCTATTGATAGAATTTAAATCGAATTCATTTTCAAATGCTGGTAAAAAAGAAGCCCCATGATAAAACGTCGACTTTGAATTATCGAACAGTCGATCTTTATAATATGTATGCAGCAGTATTGAGTTTTGCTGTGAATAAGCAAAAGAAAAGCATACGATTAGTAGATATGTGAATACAATAGACTTCAATTAATCAATTGATTTTAATACAGTTTTTCTGAGTAAAGATAAGAAAAGAAGGAAATAAGAAGCATAAAAAAAGACCGTCCTAAAACGATCTTTTTAATATGCGAAAGAAAAATTAATGTCTAATAATTAATTTTCTATTAAATGATTTGATTCCAGGTGCTTCAACCAAAACAAAGTAAACTCCGTTTTTGAAATTTGAAACATCGATTGTTTTAGTTCCGTTGTTGATAGATTCGTTGTAAATAACATTTCCTAATACGTCAACAATTTTTATTGAAGAATTTTCAATTCCTCCTAAAGCGATAGTTACATTATTATCTGCAGGATTTGGGCTAATTGTTAATGTTGTGGGTTGTTTTAAATTAGTAACTCCTAAAGCGTAATTAATACTCAAGTCAATAGAATCTATATATTCACCAGCAATAGTTGTTATATAATATCTATATAATGCAGAACCAGCAGCAGATGCATCTGGAGTAATTCTTGGTTTTAATTCAGCCAATGCAGAAAGCGTAGTCATTGATGTTCCATCTACAATGATTGGAGCTGGATTCCCACCAGTATTTGGTGTAATATAAACGTCTCCGCTAGTTGGATAACATTGTGGAGGCCAACAAACTTGATCAACCCAAGTTGCAGGAACACTCATCTTTGTGCGCGTTATTCTCCATTGTTGATTAGCCCCAGTGTTATTCGTTACATCGAAATGAACTTCATAAACACTTCCTAGCATATCAGGAGAACCAGCATATAAATTTACTGAATGAACTGTGCCAGAAATATCAGCACCAGCACCATCAAGTCTAATTTCAATCCCATCTTGTGCATACACAAATGAAAAAGTAGCTATTGCTGTGAGAGAAAGTATAAGTTTTTTCATATAACTATTGTTAATACATACAAATATATAAGAATAATCGTACAATAAACATCTTAAATAAGGATGTTTCTTGAAATCCTACTTAAAAAAATGAATTCATCATTTATAAAACGATATATTCTTTGTCGTCGCGAGAATTGCAAAAAACATTCCAGTCTTGATTAACACCACATAGTAGATTGAAAATCAGGTAAATAATAAGCTTTTTAAGGCTTTATTTGAAAGATGGGTTACTTTTACTATTCAAAAAACCCTTAATTAGGATTTCAAGAATAAACGTGCATCTTTGATTTCGTCATCAATGAAATAGTATATCTTTGAGTGCGGCAAGGTTTTTGAAAACGCAATTGCCAAAAAATATTAAAATTTAAGTAAATGAAAAAAATAGTTTTGTTTGTCGTTGGATTAACCCTTGTGTGTAACGTATTTGCCCAAGAATCAACTGAATCGCAAGAATCAAATTTGAAAGAATTACCATCAGTCCAATTGAAAACGGTGGATGGAAAATCTGTAAACACAGCTGATCTTGGGTTTACCGGTCCAGTTGTTATTAGTTTTTGGGCAACATGGTGCTCTCCATGTAAAAGAGAGTTGAACACCATCCATGAATTATACACTGATTGGCAAGAAGAGACAGGTGTAAATTTAGTTGCTGTTTCTATCGATGATACGAAAACAATGAATTCTGTTGCAGTTTACGTTGATGGTAAGGGATGGGAATATTTAGTATTAATGGATCCAAATGGTGATTTCAAAAGAGCAATGGGTGTCAACAATGTACCACACACATTCCTAGTAGATACCGATGGTAAAATTGTTTATTCTCACAATAATTATGCTGACGGAGACGAAGATCATTTATATGAAGAGATTAAGAAAATCAGTAAAAAAATAGTGACAGAATAAATAATATAAAGTAAGCAGATCCTTATTCAATGAAAAAACTACTTTTCTTCACCTTTGTATTAATAAATTCCTTTTCAGGTTTTTCACAAGTTAATGCAGGTAATTTCACAGGTAATATTGAAACTACATTTCAGTATTTAAATACAGATACTCTAATTGGAGCGACTCAACCTGCCTCAAAAGGATTATTAAATTCTTATATGAATGTCTTTTATACCCAAGGAAATTTCAAAGCAGGAATGCGTATGGAATCTTACCTTCCAAGAATTCAAGGTTATCCTTCCACTTTCGACGGAACTGGGATTGGAATGCGTTATATAGGATATGCGAGTGATTTTGTGGATGTTACATTAGGTTCGATTTATGAGCAATTTGGCGCTGGACTTTCATTAAGAGCCTATGAAAATATGGGCTTAGGATACGACAGTCAATTAGATGGTGTTAGATTAATTATTCGTCCTAAAAAAGGAATTGTTTTCAAAGGAGTTTATGGATACCAAAGATATGCATTTCTCGAAGGAAGAATTATACATAGCGATGGTGTCACGCGTGGTATTGATGGTGAAATACATTTGAACGAAATGGTCAAAAAGCTAGCGGATAAAAAATTGGATATCACAATAGGAGGATCTTTTGTTAGTAAATATCAAAAAGATGATAATACTGATTTAATTCTTCCGGAAAATGTGGGTTGCTATGGTGGACGTTTGAAGTTGCGTTATGGTAAATTTGTCTTAGATGGAGAATACGTGATGAAAGGGCAAGATCCAAGTCAAGATAATGGTTATAATTATAATATTGGTCATGCCGCAATCGCAAATTTTGGATATTCTCAAAAAGGATTAGGGATTCTACTTTCTGCAAAATCGGTTGATAACATGAGCTACCGTTCGGATAGAACAAAACAATTGCAAAATGTGATTATCAATTATCTTCCGTCAATGAACAAAACGCATACATATAATTTAGTTGCGTCTTTATATCCTTATGCTACACAACCAGTGGGAGAAACAGCATTTCAAGCTGAAGTTTTGTATACTTTCAAAAAAGGATCAAAATTAGGTGGTAAATATGGAATGTCTATAAATGGAAATGTTTCTGTTGCAATGCGCCCAATGCGACATACAGGTTCGATAAACCCATCAGATTCTACAGGAGTAACCTATACAAGTGGTTTGTTTGATATGAGTGATAGCCTTTACATGAGAGATATCAATTTTAATATTACACGAAAGTTCAATAAAAAGTTTAGTCTAATTTTTAGTTACTATAATATTATTATAAACAACGATGTTGCAACAGTAACGAAAGAAAAAGGATTAATAAAGTCTAATATCTTTGTTTTAGAATTGGCTTATAAATTTGCAAATAAACAATCTTTAAGAGCTGAATTTCAAACATTGTTCGTTAACAGAAGAGATAGTTTAGGAAATGAAGTTGGTTTTTCTAAAGGAACACCAGTCGACAAAGGTGATTGGGCAACAGTATTATTAGAATACACAATTAACTCACACTTGTATGTCAGCATAATGGATCAATACAATTTTGGAAATCCTAAGCTTGATCACAGAGCACACCATCCATACTTTACAATTGGATATATACACGAAGCAACTAGATTGACTTTGTCTTATGGCCGTCAACGAGCAGGATTATTTTGTGTAGGAGGTGTTTGTCGTCCAGTACCAGCTTCAAATGGATTGACTTTTTCATTTACGCATAGTTTTTAATATAAGAAGACATGAAAAAATTACTTTTTATAGTTGTCGCAATTTGTTGTTTTATGATTAATTCATGCGATAAAGTGGAAAACCCATTTCCACCTGTCGTTAATAATGAATTGGACACCACGATTTATAATGGCAATTGGGCCGATTATGTTGTCAACGAGTGGCCGGATTTTTCGACTTTACCAAATGAAGATCCTAATAGGAATGCACTAATTGAAGATATGACTGGACACAATTGCGCCGCATGTCCTGCTGCAGGAGAAGTTGCACATACTATTCATGTGTCTAACCCAACACGTGTTTTTATAGCTAGTATTCATGCATCAAATGAGGTTCTTGGCTATGGGGCCTTTCAAGCAGTAAATGTTGGACAGGGTTATACGGTCGATTTCGTTAATAATCAAAGCAAGGAACTAGGAAATTTCTTTGGAAACACATTAATAAATTCAGGTTTCTTTGGAAATCCATCAGGGACTGTTAGCCGCACGAATGATGCAGGAGAATATTTTGTAGCTTCAGGGTCTTGGCAATCAAAAGTTGATGCGGTTCTTGCTGCTCCTTTGAAGGTAGCCATTAAAGCTAAAGTAAATTATTTTGAAACTCCAAAACATGGATTTTTCTTACATACGGAAGTAGAAAAATTGGATGCTGGAATAACAAATGACCTTGCAATGGTTGTATATTTAATTGAAGACTCTTTAGTTGCTCCTCAAAATGTTGATAATGTTTTAACTACAAATTATGTTCACCGTGATATTTTCAGAGGGTGCATAGATGGTCAAACATGGGGTAGAACGTTAACACCAGACTTAATGACAGGTACAAAATATTACTTAAATTACAGTTATATATTACCAGATCAATTAGTTCCAGTAGGAAATTCATCAACACATAATGCAGATAATATGCATTTGTTGATTTATGTTTATGACAAAGTATCATTGGAAATTTATCAAATTGTTGATAAAAAAATAATTCCATAAACGCCCATTTTTAAAGAGAAATAGAAGAAGGTCATTTTAAAATAGTGGCCTTTTTTATTTTTTAACATTTCGAAATATACAAGGGATTCATTTTTTTCGTTCATTGTGAGTATAAACATTATTAACTATGCTGGAACTAACAAAAAAAATTCTTACTAAAGTGAGTTTTGATGCGCATCTGTTTCAAAAAGAACTCTATAAAGCATTGAAGTGGATTACTTCTGCGGAAGAAATCAAGAAATTTCAGGAATGGTGTATTATTGAATTTGGGGCAAAGTACCCCAGTATAATTAAAAAAGCTTTTGCGCTAGAGGTAGCGAAATAAAAAAAGGGAGAATCATTGATTCTCCCTTTTTTGTAACTGAATATTTTTTATTCAAATTCGATTAAAACAAATCCTTTTTCTACAACCTGATTCGCTTCAACAAAAATTGATTTAACTGTTCCAACGCCTTCGGCTTTAAGAATGTTTTCCATTTTCATTGCCTCTAGCGATAAGATTTCGTCACCAATGTTTAATTCTTGTCCAATTTTAACAGAAACTTGAACAATACGGCCTGGCATTGGTGCTTGTAATTCCTTTAACTTTCTAACTTTTGGAATGTCTAGACCTAAGGCAGAAATTAAATCATCTAATTCTCCCTTTTTCTTTATTTCGAAAACTCGGTGATTTATTTTAATTTTCAATGAATTGTCTTCAGATTTATCTTCTAATAATTCACCAAAAAATTTCTGTCCTTTATATGTTAATGTAAAGAATTGGTGATCGTCCCATTTTAAGACAGAACCTTGTGAACCAATTACTTCCTTTCCATCAAAACTCCAAGTGTTGCTTACCATTTATCATGTATTTATTACAAAAATAACACAAAGACATTCCATTGCTGTATTTTCCTGTAAAGAATTAAAAATATTTGTTCAGTTTTGTAATAAATAATTTTAAAACAATGAGAAATAGTATTTATATCGCAATCCTAGTTTTGGTAGCCGCTTGTGGGACTAATAAACCAACCGATAATGGAGACTTAGGTAGTACAAATGATAATGGTTTGGAAATAGATTCACTGTTGATTGATGAGATTGAACAACAACGACCAGTTTATCGAGAATCAGAAACAGTACTTACTGATTTGATTCATACAAAATTGGAAGTAAATTTCGATTGGACGAAGTCGAGAATGAATGGAATTGCAACGATTACTGCAAAACCACATTTTTACGCATCTGATAGTTTAATTCTTGACGCGAAGGGAATGGACATATTAAAAGTACAAATCGATGGGAAAGATTTAAGCTATTCATCTGATAGTATGTATTTGAAAATCAAATTGAATAAAATCTATACACGCGCAGATAAATATACAGTAGTGATAGCATATGTGGCGAAACCTGACGAACGAACGACAGGAGGAAGCGCAGCAATATCTTCGGATAAAGGTTTGTATTTCATCAACCCAAAGAATGAAGATAAAACTAAAATGCCTCAAATTTGGACGCAAGGTGAAACAGAAGCAAGTTCAGTTTGGTTTCCAACAATTGATTCACCAAACGCCAAGACTTCTCAAGAAATCTATATAACAGTTGAAAATAAGTACGCTACTTTATCTAACGGAAAATTTGTTTCTTCTAAAATGAATTCTGATGGTACGAGAACGGATTATTGGAAACAAGATTTACCGCATGCACCCTATTTATTTATGATGGGAGTAGGTGAGTTTAAAGTTGTAAAAGATTTTTATACGCGTGCTGACGGAACAAAAATGGAGGTTAATTACTACGTTGAAAAAGAATGGGAATCGTATGCCAAATCGATTTTTGGAGAAACACCAGCAATGATTAAACATTTCTCCGAATTGTTGGGTGTTGAATATGCTTGGGATAAATACCATCAAATTGTGGTTAGAGATTATGTTTCTGGAGCAATGGAAAATACGGGTGCTGTTATTTTTGGAGAGTATGCCTATAAAACAGATAGAGAATTATTGGATGATAATGATCAATCAACAATTGCCCACGAGCTTTTCCACCATTGGTTTGGTGATTTGGTAACATGTGAGTCATGGTCAAATTTAACGTTGAACGAATCATTCGCAAATTACTCACAGTACTTATGGGATGAACATCGTTTTGGACTAGATGAAGCGGATTATCAAGCGGATAATGAAGCAGATGGTTATTATCAGACAGGTCAAACGCAAGGTTACCATGATCTAGTTTGGTTGGATTATGATGATAAGGAACAAATGTTTGATGGGCATTCATACAATAAAGGAGGACGAATTTTACACATGTTGCGTAATTATTTAGGCGATGAGGCTTTTTTCAAAGGAATTAGTAACTATTTGAATACAAATAAATTCAAAGCGGCAGAGTTTCATCAATTGCGTTTGGCTTTTGAAGAAGTAAGTGGTGAGGATTTGAATTGGTTTTTTGATCAATGGTACTTAGGCTCAGGCCATCCAATATTAGAAGTAAAACAACAAATTGATTTAACAACAAACACGGTTACTGTTTCAGTTAAACAAAATCAAAGTTTGGAATTGTCTCCTATTTTTAAATTACCACTTGAAATAGCTGTATTTGATTCAAATGGAAAACATATTCATAAAGTAGTAGTTGATAAATTAGACCAATCATTTGTATTGCCGTATAGTGGAACATTAAACAATGTCATCTTTGATAACGAACAAATGTTACTCGCAAAGATCAGTGAAACGAAACCATCTGAACAGTACATTTTTCAGTTTTACAATGGGCAACGATATAGAGCGAGGAAAGAAGGCTTGTTATTGGGGTCAAAAAGTAAAGATCAAAAAGGGCAGCAATTGATTTTAGATGCATTGAACGATCCATTTTGGAACATTCGTTTATTAGCAATTGAAAAAGCAGCTAAATTGAATGTCGACAATAAAGACAAAGGAATTGCGCTGATTAAAGATTTAGCGTTAAACGATTCAAAATCTCAGGTTCGATCGGCTGCATTGAATTTCTTATCAAACAACATGGCTGCAGAGTCAATCACAGCAATTTATTTAGATAGAATTGAAAAGGACCAATCTTACTTGGTTATTTCAAATGCACTTAAAAATCTTGGGAAGATAAACCCAACATTAGCATTGGATAAAGCGAAAGGGTTAGAGTCAGAAAAGTCATCAAAAATGATTTCAGGAATTGGACAATTATATGGTTCTTATGGAGAAAAAGGGAATTACGAATTTTTCGATGTGGCGTTAAAAGGAACAAACTTACATGGATTTGATCAATTGGGTGTAATGAATTCATTGACGTATTTTATCACACGTCAAGAACCAGAAATGATTGACAGATCGTTTGAATTATATTCACATTTGAAAGCAGAAGGAGGATTTTACACCCAAATGTTCGTGCCACAGAACATTAATTATTTGATTGGTTTGTTTGATTCTAAAATTAAAGAGCTAGATGCTGAAATTGAACTTCATGATAAAAACAAAGATGTTGTATTAGCAGATCAAGCGAGAAAAAAACAAAAAGTGTATAATGGTTTGAAAGTTAAATTTGATACGTTGACAGTAAAAGAGGAAGAATAATTTAATACAAACTCAATTTAAAAGCCTTTCAAATCATTGAAAGGCTTTTTTTTCGTCTATTATTTTGACGAAATTCTAAACATTTTTTCATTTTATTTTTTGTTTATATGAAAATTCGATTTATATTTGATTAATAAATCGTCAAAATGATGTTTAAATAATCAGCAAAAAAATGAAACATTTAAAAATAGGAGATCAAGCACCAAATTTTAGCGGAATAGATCAAAATGATCAATTAATTACTTTAATGGATTTTAAAGGAAAAAAGTTAGCGATTTATTTTTACCCTAAAGACAATACACCTGGTTGTACTGTTCAAGCATGCAACTTGCGTGATAATGAAGAAGGTTTGGAGAAAGCTGGCATTAAAATCCTTGGAATAAGTGCAGATTCTATTGTTTCACATCAGAAATTTGCTGATAAATTTTCCTTGCCTTTTCCGTTGATTGCTGATGAAGATAAAACCATCATTAACCTTTTTGGAGTTTGGGGACCAAAGAAATTCATGGGAAAAGAATATGATGGAATCCATAGAACAACCTTTTTAATAAATGAAAAGCAACAAATTATTAGCATCATTGAAAAACCAAAAACAAAAGATCATACAACAGAAATTTTAGAAATTTTTAATAAATAAAACAGAACGTAAATACTTTACGATGTACTCAATGTATTTTTGTAAAACATTAATCAAATAACAATTCTGACTTTTTAGTTTACGAGTAAAAAGAAAGAGCAATAAAAAACGATATGGCAGTTAAAGAAGTAAATGCAGAAAAATTAAAGGCGCTCCAATTAACAATGGAAAAGCTTGACAAAACTTATGGTAAAGGAACCGTAATGAAAATGGGCGATGCTCCAGTAGAAAAAATGGAAGTAATTCCTTCTGGGTCATTGACTCTTGATATTGCTTTAGGAATCAATGGATATCCTAAAGGAAGAATAGTTGAAATCTATGGTCCTGAATCATCTGGTAAAACAACATTGGCAATTCATGCAATTGCTGAAGTGCAAAAACAAGGTGGTATCGCAGCCTTCATTGATGCAGAACACGCTTTTGATCCGACGTACGCTAGAAATTTAGGAGTTGATATTGATAATTTATTGATCTCTCAACCTGACAATGGTGAACAAGCGTTGGAAATCGCGGATAATTTGATTCGTTCAGGTGCGATCGATTTAATCGTTGTCGATTCAGTTGCAGCATTAACTCCAAAAGCGGAGATTGAAGGCGAAATGGGAGATTCTCAAATGGGTCTTCAAGCACGTTTGATGTCAAAGGCATTGCGTAAATTGACAGGATCAATTAATAAAGCAGGTTGTTGTTGTATTTTCATCAACCAATTGCGTGAAAAAATTGGTGTGATGTTCGGTAACCCTGAAACAACAACTGGAGGAAATGCCTTGAAGTTTTATTCATCTATCCGAATTGATATCAGAAGATCGAGTCAATTAAAAGATGGTGAAGAAATTATTGGAAATCGCGTAAAAGTGAAAGTGGTGAAAAACAAAGTTGCACCGCCATTCCGAAAAGCAGAATTCGATGTCATGTATGGAGAAGGAATTTCGAAAGTTGGTGAAATCATCGATTTAGGAGTTGACTTAAACATCTTAAAGAAAAGTGGGTCTTGGTTCTCATACGGTGAAACACGTTTGGGTCAAGGTCGTGATGCTGTGAAAGCATTGATCAAAGACAATCCAGAATTAATGGAAGAATTAGAAGAGAAAATTAAAAAGGCTCTTGTAAGTCCTGGTGTAGATGTTCCAGTACTGCAAGACTAACTGCATATCGTAAACGGAAACGGCGCCTCAAAAGGGTGCCGTTTTTGGTTTCACTAAGTTTCTTAATTTTATCAAATGGTGCGAATAGCTTTTATAATAAATGGGTCAAAAAAATTGACGGTTCAAGTTCAAGATATCTTGAGCCAATGTAAGGAGCATCCTGAAATAGAAGCTATTCAATTCTGCACAAAAAGAACAAAAGAAGCCATAGAAATTGCAAAATTATGTACGATTCAAAATTTTGATGTAATTGTTTCTGTTGGAGGAGATGGAACAATGAACGAAGTGCTCAATGGAATAATGTATGCAAAAACAGAGATCAAACCAGTTTTAGCTATTTTGCCAAATGGAACAGGAAATGATTTTATTAAAAGTGCAAAATTGAAGGCTAACACTGCTGATTTCGTCAATGCAATTCTTGAAAATCGAACTTCAAAAATTGATATAGGTAGAATTGAAAGCAATAATAGAATACACTATTTTTTAAATATTTCAGATACTGGTTTTGGCGGGAAAGTTATCGAAATATTGGACAAACAAAGAAAATATTTCGGAGGAAAAATGTCTTATTCGATTGCAATTCTAAGAGCATTTTTCGGGTTCAAAAGACCAACTCTTTCGATCGTTACAGATGATTTTCAATTTCAAGGCGAAGTATTAATTGTTGCGATTTGTAATGGGGGAGTTTTTGGTAATGGATTGACAATCAATCCATATGCAAAAATTGACGATGGGGTTTTAAATATTACACTTCTAGGGAAAGTTTCATTATTTGATTACATCAAGAATTTAAGAAACTTGAAAAAAGGAATTCCAATTACACATCCAGAAGCACATTATTTGGAAGCAAAATCCATTGAAATTAGGTCGATTAAAGGAAAGGTGTCTTCAGAAATGGATGGTGAGTTTTTAGAAATCGGAGATCAGATTATTTCAGTTGTAGAGAATGGGATTAAAATACTACGATTTTAAACAAAAAAAACCATCGTCCCCAATGAGTTCTTTTTTTATAGATAATCTGCGCTAACGCTTGATATCATCATCAGTCAGCTGACTGATTCTTATTCTTTTACAAATCACATTGCTTGAACACCATTTTCAGTTACAAGATTTACAATATAAATTCTTGCCGGAAGTGCTTTAACGGAATACGATTTTGTTGTTTCTTGTTGTACTAAAGAACCTCTTAAATTGAAAATTGAAACACTTTCGATGACTTCTTCTGGTAATTCAATTTGATAAAGCTTTTTAAAATTAATTGATCACTGCAGATTCATTTAATTCTAGCGTAAACAGATTTGCATCCATCGTCACATTTTCACCAATTGGAACGGAATATTTGTTTTTCATATGTCCCAAAGCAAAACCACTAAAAACGGGAATTGAAAGTGTTTTAAAATGCTGCTGAAAAACCTCATTCAATGTAAACGACCATTCAGGTTCTTCAGGGACGCATTTTCGGAATTGACACAGAATAACTCCAGCAACTTTATCAAAAACTCCGTTCAGTTTCCATTGAGTCAACATCCGGTCAATAGAATATGGTTCTTCCAAAACGTCCTCAAAAAAGAGTATTTTTCCAGTCCAATCTGGCAGATAAGCACTTCCCAATAGTCCTGTCATTACCGTTAAATTTCCACCAAACAATTCACCCGTTGCTTTTCCAGAAACAAGCGTTACAGGTTTCGCTTCAACAAGATCCAAACTTGGGAAAGGATATTTTACGGTTTTGCTTTTTACAATTAAATCTTCAATTGATTTCCAACTGAATTCATTCCAGCTGGCATTTCCATTTGGACCATGAAAAGTTGTAAGTCCAGTTTTAAACGTAATAGCATTCAACAATGAACAAATGTCACTGAAACCCATTATTATTTTTGGATTGTTGCGAATTAAATCAAAATCAAGAAATTCTAGGATGCGTGCACAACCCCAACCTCCTCGTGTGAAAAAAATTGCCTTTACGTTTGTATCCAAAATGAACGACATGAATTCTGCTGCTCTTTCTTGATCGGAAGCTGAAAAGTAGCCCAATTTTTTTCGAATGTTTTTTCCTTCTTTCACTAAAAACCCGTGACCCTGCAGAACTGTTATAAAACCATCCACTTCAGCCATAGCGTGAGATGCACCTGCAGAAGCACAAAGTCCAACAGCATCTCCAACTTTTAAAGCTTTAGGGCGAATACGCGATTTTTCTTTCATCAATTCACTTGATGAAGAAAGCAAAACAGGTGTCACTAGCAAGGCACCAATAGCTGGAATAAAATTTCTTCTTGAGATTTCTTTCACAATTGAAAGTTAATTAAAAACCAGAAATGATAGGTTAATACTTTTGTCATTTTACATTCATTTTCTTTATCATTCCACTTATGATAGCTTCCCATTCAACTCCAGGAGTGATAATTTCACCTCCATCATAAAGTTCAATTTCACTCCCTAATTCGTTTTCTATCAATGTATTTTCATCAAATATTAGTTTCCCGCCAGGATGTAATATGATTTTTGATCCAGTTCCAACCAATTTTAATTTTGACCCTGAATGTAAATGTACTTCACCAAAAATAGCTAGTATTGACCGATCGTTTAATAGTAGTTCACCCCCATAAATATCCATTCTTCCAGCAGAATCAAGAGTTAGTACACTGTTGTTACAAAGTATTAATCGCGTTCTTAAATTGACATTTCCATTATTCTTAATAATCGTGTTTTCCGTTTGAAATTCATTTGTAAGAATTTCTAAACTGTTGTAATTTGAAAATTTTGGCTTTATTTCAAAAACAGTCTGTACGTTATTGTTAACAGTTTCAAAAACATCAGAAACGCAGTTAGGCAGGTAGGCTAATTTTTTATTTAAATTTTCAATTATTTGCTTAATAACTTGTTGATCATAATTTGCCAAATATTTTAAAGACGTTGTTTTTGATAGATCAATAGCGAGCTCATCTGAGCAAAAACAATTATATTTTTCTTTAAACGGCGGTAATTCTTTCTCAAAAAGTAGATAATAAAGGTTGTGATAGAGCATATAATCTAATGCACTAAACATTCCTTCATTGCCACCAGCAACGATAGATTCGCCTGGATTGGTCCAGCGATATTCTGTTGCCCAACCATTTTCATGAAATTTATTAAGCTTTAGTGGATCTGATGTAAACCCAGCAATATTAAAGGGCCCAAAAGGGGTTAACCCATTTAAATAATTGTTATAAAATGATTTGTTGTTAAGGGGAGATTCGTGCCGAATTACTGCATTAATCAACTCCAAGCAACGGTTTCCTGAAATATCAGCAAATTTATCAGCCTGGTATTTAGTCCATTCTCCGGTGATTATTCCATAGTTAAAGAGTATAGTATTATTGTAATCTGAAATATTCACTTTATCCCAAGTGATTGCTTTTAAAGGCCAAGGAAGAAAGGGTAATTTGCGGGTTTTCTCAAAATCTTCATAGCCATTTAAATAATTATTAGGAATTATATTCGTCCAAATGAAACTTGTGATTTTGATATTGCTATTAAATTTTCCACTCATTTCCCATTTTTGAAATAGGGAAGAGTTCATATTGTTTATAATGTCTTTATTTTTTTTGGAATTAAATTTACGTCTTTGGCTTTTTTGTAAAATTCCCATTTCACGGCAAGCATCGCTTTGAGAAATTTTATCATTACTCCCATAACCTGTAATACAATGCTGAAGCCAATTGTATGGGATGATTTTTCGCGTAAATGATAAGTCATAACTTGTTGGCTTAAGTCCAGTAATTCGTTGACTTGCTTTTATTAATGGATAAGCCATAAGTAGCATATCACCACCACCATTTCCAACAGGCCATCCATTTACATCTATCAGTTGCCAATTATGATCAGCAGCAAAGCGAACTAATCTATCAACTATTGCAGCCGTTTCTAGTACAATATTAAATCCAATTTTAGAATTTGGCGGTTGAACAAAAACACTATCTACCAGTTTATGAATCAAACTTAAACCAACCATTAAACTTGAAACCTGATCATTGCTCGGCACATTTTGATAACTATTTCCAAAAACTGTACTACCATTTGGAATACCACCCGAAGCTCTTTGGTTATAGTATAAGACAGAATTCGTACCTCTAATTGAAGTTGGTTCATCCTTCCAATTTAAACCAAAATCCTGACCTACATCTTCTCTAATAAAAAAGCCATTTAACTCTCCATTTAAAGTAAGGTTATAAAATTTAGCTTGTTCTGATTCTGCCTTAAGGTCTAATCTGTTAATTACGTTAAGTGCATAGAACAATTCATTCAAGACACCTGTAACATCTCCACCACTATTTTTTAACAAGCGATATTCTGTTGCTAATAAACCTAAATAATGACCGTGTCGAATCATCCCATCACCCCAATGCATTTCGCCATAGCAAGTCACACCCCATTCTGTCTTGTCTTCTGAAGGATATAAATCATCCACACAGGCGCATGGTTTGATAGAACCAGCAGGCAGACTTTCTCCATCGTTTGGACCAATTTTTATAAATTGCTCACGAAAAGTATTTCTGAATTTCCAGTATTTTTCTAGGTTTTGCTGATCTGTTTGAGCAAAAGAATGGAGTAATGAAATTAATACAAAAAGAAAGAGAATAATTTTCATAATTAATAGTTACGATCTATAAAGTACAGGTCAATTTCAATGAATCCCAGGCAATCCAAAAAGTCGTTTTTTCTATCTTTTAATTTCAAAAAAAGGAAAAAAAAAACACCTGCATTTGCAGGTGTTTCAAATATAAGCAATTTTAGAATTAATATAATTCTAATTTCAATGCTGTTCTATAATCTTTAATCTCTTCTCTGTTAATTTTGTGATCTGCATTTTTTAACAAATTCAAAATGTAAAGTAAGTTTTCTTTTGCGTCTATTTCGATAGGATATTCATTTCCTTCTTCGTCCTCTTCGTATTGTGCTTGAACATCAAAACCATCTTTTTCATTAAGATATTCGTAAGTTAAACGAAGAACTTTTGTAACTAAAGGATCTTGCTCTTTCAAAGCATATTCTCTCAATACTTTTAAATCGTCAATCAATTTTGGAGCTTTTAACCCTTTTTTTTCAACCTTAACGATAATTTCGTCCAATTTAATATTTGCTGCTGCAATTTTCATAATTCACAAATTTTCTAAAACAACTAACATGCTGAAATGTGCTGTTTTTCGTGAGCAAAGTTAAACATCTTTCGAAACTTTTCAGCCAATTTTAAAGAAAACCTCAATAATTTTTCGAATATTTGAATAGAAAGTTGATTTTGTAACGATTTTCCAACTTTGAAAAGCTATTTTTGTATAAAGACTAAAAGATTTGTTTGAATTAATTTTAAAAGGAATTGTAACTGGATTTATACTAAGTATAATGATAGGCCCTGTCTTCTTTGTTTTACTCGAAACGAGTATTCGGAAGGGTGTACGAGCGGCAATGATATTTGACTTAGGTGTATTTCTCAGTGACGTTGTATATATCTTAATTGCTTATGTTTTTTATTCTCAAGTTTCTTCTTTAATTTCTGGAGAAAAACAAGGAATATTAAAATTAATTGGAGGGATATTATTTTTAATATATGGTGTCGTTACTTTTTTTAAAAAGGCAAAAGAAGTCCGTGTCGATGAAGTTGGGAATGTAATTCAGAATTCAAGCGATTATGTAATGCTCGGTTTAAAAGGCTTTTTACTGAATTTCGCAAATCCGCTAGTAATTTTTTATTGGTTCAGTGTAATGACATTAGGTGCTAAAGACTCAAATTACACTGATAGTCATGAAAATTCAATTCTTTACTTTTTAGGGGTGATTCTCCTTACTTTTTTCTCATTCGATTTATTAAAGATTTTTGGCGCAAAAAAGTTACGTCCCTTTGTTACGGATAAGTTATTAGTTACCCTTAATCATTTGATAGGGATTGTCTTTGTTGTTTTTGGCGTGGTATTAGTTGTACAAGGTATTCTGGGCACTCTGTAACATTTAGGCTTTATCAAATTATATTTTTCTAATATTTTAATATGAAAATAATTCTCTCCATCCTCTTTTTGATGTCTTTTTCAATCAGTTTTTGTCAGGTGATTTTAAAAGAGAATCTCACAAAAAAAACAAGTCTTTTTTGGGATTTTAATAAAACGCAACTTCAGGCATCTGGTGCTTATTTTAAAGATGAAACTGGAGAAACTACAGAAAAACATGGTAAATGGCTTTATTATGATCGTTTGGGAGTATTAGAGGAAGAACGTAATTATTATAAGGACATGTTACACGGAAAAACAGTGTTCTATTATTCCAATAAAAAATTAAAACAAGAAGGATATTTCTATTTAAACCAACAAGATAGCACTTACAAAGAATGGTTTGAAAACGGGAAGCTTTCAATTGTAGGGCAATATAAATTAGATCAACCTATAAACAAATGGACATATTATTATTTTGACGGAAGAGAAAAGTCAATTGAAGAAGTTAAAGGTGGTGTAAACTATGTAATGGCATTTTGGTTATCTGATCCAGACCACACACAAACAATAATTGAAGGCACTGGAGAATTATCTACCTATTACACTACTGGAACAGTTAAAGAATGGTACAATTATAAAGATGGATTGAAGGATGGTCCTTTTGAAGAAATTAGTATTTATGGTTATAATACGCTGATCGGATTTTTCAAGAATGGAGAAAAAGACAGTACCTGGACATACGCATATTACACAGGAGAAACTGAAAAGATCAGTAATTACAAGAATGGCGTTTTAAATGGAGAATACAGCTATTTCTACGATAACAAAAAATTGAATGTTTTTGGTTATTATAAAGATGGTAAAAAAGAAGGTGTATGGAAATGGTATACAAATACTGGTAATCGTGATATGGAAGGGTCGTTTCAAAATGATCTCCAACATGGTGATTGGACATATTGGTACCCAACAGGCGAATTATCATACAACGCACATTACAAGGAAGGCTTAAAATCTGGACAGTGGACATATTTATATCAAAATGGCAAAAAATTCAAAGACGGGAGTTTTAAAAATGACCTTAAAGATGGAACTTGGCAAACGTGGTATGAAGACGGAACATTATTGATGAAAGGTGATTACAAGGAAGGAAAAGAAGAAGGTGAATGGTTGAATTATTGGGAAAATGGCACGTTAAAGAATAAAGCGAATTTTAAAAATGGTCTGTTAAACGACGAATGGACTTCATTTTATGACACGGGGAAACTGAAGTTATCAGGAAAATATGAAGACAATTTAAAAGTTGATGAATGGATAGATTATTTTGATAATGGGAAACCAAAGGAAGTTGTGAATTATAAAATTTTTAAGGAGAAGTCAAAATTCGAAGATGAAATTTTGAAAGATCGTGTACGTTTAGACAGTAAAAAAGATGGATTGTCTTCTTCTTTTTCCAGCAAAGATTTCAAAAAAACCGAAGAAGGAAATTACAAAGAGGGACAAAAGGACGGAGAATGGATTGCTTATTATCCAGGAGGAAGAACACCAGCGGTTGTATCTCAATACAAGGATGGAGAATTGAACGGTACAATGAAGATGTACGATAGAAAAGGCGCTCTTTTGGAAGAAATGGACTTTAAAGACGGTCAAAAGCATGGACGCTTTATCGTGTACGACGAAAAAGGTAAAATCATCTCTGAGAAAAAATTCGCATTTGGTATGGAAGTAAGGGAAGGTGAAGGAACGTTTTCGCCGAATTAAATCTTTGCAATTACATTAACACCTTTAAATTCGTTGCAAAAAGCTTCACAGCAATCGCAAGAAGTATTATTCCAAACACTTTCTTGAGAATGGCGATACCCCCTTCTCCAAGAATTGATTCTATTTTTTTGGTAGATTTTAACACTAAATATATAATAATAACATTAATAATTATGGCAATAATAATGTTGATGTTATCAAATTCTGCTTTTAAAGAGACAAGTGTGGTCATTGTTCCAGCTCCAGCAATTATTGGAAAAGCTAAAGGCACAATACTAGCAGTTTTGCCGCTAATTTCATCTCTAAATAAACGAATTCCTAGAATCATCTCTAAGGCCATTGCAAATAATATAAGCGCTCCAGCAACAGCAAATGCTTCAATAGAAACGCCAAACAGTTTCAAGATACTTTCTCCTAATATTAAAAACCCAAGCATGATAAAGAATGAAACTGTACTTGTGCGTGCTTCATGAAGCATGCCAGCAGATTCTTTCAGCTTGATGATAATAGGAACTGATCCAACAATATCAATTACAGCAAAAAGGACGGTTGTAGCTTTGAAGATTTCGCCCCAACTAAAACCATTAAAATAGTCATACATAATTTTCAGATAAAATGGTTTTTTCAATTACAGCTGGAAAATACGAATGTTCCAAATAAGCTATTTTTTTCTTTAACGAAGCTAGAGAATCCTCATCCGACAAATGACAATGAAATTGCGCTAACAATCTTCCTTCGTCAAATTTTTCGTTTACAAGATGAATGCTGATTCCCGATTCTGATTCATTAGCCGCTAAAACTGCATTGTGCACATTTTCACCATACATTCCTTTTCCACCATATTTAGGCAAAAGAGAAGGATGAACATTGATAATTCGATCCGAGTAACGTTGGATAAAATCAACCGGAATTAGTTTCAAATATCCAGCTAAAATTATATAATCAATTGATTGATCTTGACACAAATCAATTAAATATTTACTGTCTAAAACTTGATTATTTGAACAAACAAAAACATCAATAGATTTTGCTTTACTTGCTGCAATAGCTGGCGAATTTTCATTGTTTGATAATACAAAACCAACTTCAATTTGTGAATGATTTTGGAAATAATCAATAATATTCAAGGCATTGCTGCCCGCTCCAGAAATAAAGAGTGCCAATCGCTTTTTAATCATAGTGCAAATTTAGAAAGTATCTATTACATTTAACAAATAAAGAATTAAAATTAGCGGATGGAAACAGATTTGGATTTTATTCCTTTTGAAGGAGAAAGATTTTTGGAAGAAGAGATGTTGAAGAAATCTCAAGAATTTTATAATTGGGCGGATAAAAGAAGGTCTGTTCGAGATTTCTCTTCAAAACAAGTGCCTGTAGAAATTATGGAAAATTTGATCATGACAGCCTCTACAGCTCCTTCTGGCGCGCACAAACAACCATGGACCTTTTGTTTAATATCAAACAAAGGTTTGAAATCCGCCTTAAGAAAACTGGCTGAAGAAGAGGAATTCATTTCCTATAATGGAAGAATGTCGGACGAATGGAAAAATGATTTGGCTCCTTTAGGTACAAATTGGGAAAAAGAATTTATCGACATCGCCCCTTGGATTGTTGTAGTCATGAAAAAGGTTTATGATATAGGAGAAAGTGAAGAAAAACAAACCAATTATTATGTTGCTGAATCAGTTGGAATTGCTGTCGGAATGTTGCTGTTAGCTGTTCATAACGTTGGTTTAGTGGCGCTTACACATACTCCAAGCCCAATGAATTTTATCGCCAAAGCTTTAAATCGCCCAATTAATGAACGACCATTTTTACTGATTCCAATAGGTTATCCAGCCGAAAATGCACGTATTCCCAACCTAAAAAGAAAAGGAAAAAAGCAAGTAATTGAATTATATGAGTAAATAATTTTGTTTTCTAGTGCATTGTTTTTTTCTTTGCACCCTGATTAACCCTTAAATTAATAAGTAATGTCTGATATCAAAGCAAAAGTAATTTCTATTATCGTAGATAAATTAGGAGTTGAAGAGACCGAAGTAACTAACGAAGCGTCTTTTACAAATGATCTAGGAGCTGACTCTCTAGACACAGTAGAATTGATTATGGAATTCGAAAAAGAATTCAATATTGCAATTCCTGATGATCAAGCTGAAAACATTCAAACAGTAGGTGACGCGGTTTCTTATATTGAAGAGAACGCTAACTAATTGAAATAGTTATTGGTTTTACAAAGAATTTCTCTATGGAATTAAAAAGAGTTGTTGTTACAGGTATGGGTGCGCTTACGCCTATTGGAAACACATTAGGTGAATACTGGGATGCGTTGCTAAAAGGAACAAGTGGTGCTGCACCAATCAAACAATTCGATGCAACTTTGTTTAAAACACAATTTGCTTGCGAAATTAAAAATTTCGATGTCGAAGAATTTATCGATAAGAAAGAAGCAAGGAAATTAGACCAATTTTCGCAGTACGCTATGGTTTCCGCAACGGAAGCTATGGCGGATTCTGCACTATTAGATTCAAACCCAAATTTAGACCGAATAGGTGTTATTTGGGGTTCAGGAATTGGAGGACTTAAAACATTCCAAGATGAGTCACAAAATTTTTTCTCTGGAGATGGTACTCCTCGTTTCAATCCTTTCTTTATTCCAAAAATGATTGCAGATATTGCTGCAGGTCATATTTCAATTAAGTATGGATTGCGCGGACCTAACTTCGTTACTGTTTCGGCTTGTGCTTCAGCAACCAATGCCATTATTGATGCATTCAATTACATCCGTTTAGGAAAAGCTGATGCTTTTGTTACGGGAGGTTCTGAAGCTGCAGTTAATGAAATGGGAATGGGAGGATTCAATGCGTTAAGAGCGCTTTCTACAAGAAATGAATCACCAGAAACAGCTTCTCGTCCTTTTGATTTAGACCGTGATGGTTTTGTTTTAGGTGAAGGCAGTGGGGCCTTAATTCTGGAAGAGTATGAGCACGCAATGAAACGTGGAGCAAAAATTTATGCTGAAATGATCGGTGGTGGAATGTCGGGTGATGCTTATCATATGACTGCTCCTCATCCAGATGGTTTAGGAGCGAAAAATACAATGCTTGCAGCTCTAGAAGATGCAAATATTGATCCTTCAGCTATTGATTATGTGAATGTTCATGGTACATCAACTCCACTAGGAGATATTGCTGAAGTAAAAGCGATTCAAGCTGTATTCGGCGATCATGCTTATAAGTTGAATATAAGTTCAACAAAATCAATGACAGGCCACCTTCTCGGTGCAGCTGGGGCTATTGAGGCAATTGCATGTATTATGGCGTGTAAATATGATATCGTTCCTCCAACAATAAATCATTTTACTAATGATCCGGAATTTGATCCAAAATTGAATTTCACTTTCAATGAAGCACAAAAACGTACTGTGAATGTTGCTATTTCGAATACCTTTGGATTTGGCGGGCACAATACAAGTGTTATAATGAAGAAATTTAACGGATAATTGAATCTGAAATTCTCATTCTTACAAAAGAAACGCTCACAAAGTGAGTTGGAGTTAATTCGATTCATTTTGCAACGGTTTGGTTACCGACCAAAAGACTTATCCTTTTTTCAACAAGCCGTTACACACAAATCTTTAAGTAATAGCGCTACAGATACTTCAAACGAACGGCTGGAATTTTTAGGTGATGCAATATTAGACGCTGTTATCGCGGAATATTTATATCAACGATTTCCGTCAGAAGATGAAGGCTATTTGACAAAAATTAAGTCGAAAGTGGTGAGTCGTAAGACACTTGGAGAAATTGCTGAAACAATGGAACTAAGAACCATAATTAATTACCACAAAGGAAGATCAATAAACCTAGCTACGATTGAAGGAAATGCTTTTGAAGCATTAATGGGTGCGATTTATTTAGATGGTGGATATGAAGCTGTGAAAAACAGCATTCAACATCATATTTTTAGAAAGTATGTTGATTTGAACAGAATTTTAGAAGAAGAAATAGATTTTAAATCCAAATTATTTATTTGGAGTCAGAAAAAAAGATTGAAATTAGATTTCATCATCTTATCAGAAGAAAATATCGGAGGAAATTGGGAATATTCAGTTATTGCGAATATCAATAACACCAATTATGGAAGAGGAAAAGGTTCTTCCAAGAAAATGGCTGAACAAGCTGCTGCAAAGGAGACCTTACAACTGATGGGAGAAATATAGTAATTAAGGTTTGGTCAAAAAATCAATAAATTGATTCATCATATAGCTATTATTGGTCTCTTTATTAATGGTGCAATAAAATCTAGAATAACCTCCATCAATTATAATCTTGCCTTTGTAACATTCTCCAGACAAAATTAAAGGTTCGTCATTGACCCAAGCTTCGACTTTTAATCTATAATCTAACGGAAAAGCCACCGTTGTAGTTCCTGCAGGAATCGATTTCATTTCTTCAAAAATTCCTTTCTCAGTGAGTACTGCATTTGGTTCATTGAAATCACCCCAAGTTGTTTTAGAAAAAAGTAGATGCGTCATAACATTACTTTCAGCTTGAAGTGGCCAATTTTCTGACCCCAAATAAAGACCATTTCCACTATTTAAAAATTGTAAAAGCTGCTCTATTTTTTTTTCATTCAAAATTGACTGAGCAGAAGAGAAAATGAAAATTGCAGAATAAGCAGATAATGTATCAGGTAAATCAGAAGCTAATTCAATAGTTTGAACTGAATCTTCATAACATATATGAGATACATTTCCAATAAACAGAATTTTGTCTTGGCTGAAAAGCGTGGTTGATATCAAAATACTGTAGAGGATTAAAAATTTATTCATGTGCCTTAATACATGCATCAAAAAGATTAGTTCAGTTTTTAGTCTCAGAATATTTTCTTAACTTCAATAGAACCATAAAATTTGAAGTGTCAATCATGAACAATACTGAGTTAGGAATATTTGGAGAAACATTAGCTGAACATTATTTAAGCAAAAAAGGATATCAAATTTTGGATAAAAATTACCGCTTTAAAAAGTTAGAAGTAGATATCATCGCTCAAGATGGAGAGAAAATAGTTGTTGTTGAAGTGAAAACGAGACAAACTGCAGAAATTGGTGAACCTTGGAGAGCTGTTACTAGATCTAAACAACGACAAATAATACAAGTTGCCAATCAATATATATGTAAAAATGAGATTGATAAAGAAACGAGATTTGACATTGTTTCAATTGTTCACAATTCTTACCGCACTCAAATTGAACACATTGAAGATGCTTTTTGCCCAATAGTTTAACCAATAGTTTTTTAAACTACCTTTGTAAAATAATTCTGCTCGTGATGAACACAAAAAATACCGGAAGAGATAAATCTCGCACATCGAGATCTAATTCCACAAAAACTACAAAGGATTCTTTCAAACCAAAAAAGAAAGAAGCATCTCCATTTAGCAAAGGCGCTAAAAAAGAAGCACCAAAAAATGTCAAAAAAGATTTCCCAAAGGGATTCAAAAAAGAAGATCCTAGTGATATAGCGAGTGAATCCGCAAAACCTAAGAAGGAAGTTTCTGCTCGAGATAAGCGAAAATATATTGAGTTTAAAGACAAAGCGAAGAAGGGTGATCCTCTTCCTTCATTTAACGAACTTGAAATCCGCTTGAATAAATATTTGGCGAATGCTGGTATTTGTTCTCGCCGTGAAGCCGATGTTTTAATTGAAACAGGTGTTGTTTCAATCAATGGACAAATTGTGTTGGAATTGGGTTATAAAATCAAACCTGGTGATATCGTGCAATACGATGGTGAAACAATTAATGCAGAAAAGAAGCGATATGTGTTACTAAACAAGCCAAAAGGATTTATAACAACAATGGATGATCCTTTAGGAAGAAAAACTGTTATGTCTCTTGTAAATAAAGCGTGCAGGGAAAGAATTTATCCAGTCGGAAGATTGGATAGAGAAACAACGGGGCTTTTGTTATTTACAAACGATGGTGATTTAGCAAAAAAATTAACCCATCCAAGACATAAAGCTTCCAAAATTTACCATGTTGAATTGAATAAACCTGTGAAAGCAGAAGATTTAGAGAAATTTGTTTCTGGAGTCGATTTAGAAGATGGAAGAACACAATTTGATGTGGCTAAATTTGTAAAAGAAGGACG
>VFKM01000150.1 GCA_009885545.1 Flavobacteriales bacterium | reverse complement strand
TCCATTCCACTCGTGGAGTTTACCGCTTGTGCCTGTCCCACCATATAATTTGCTATTAAAGACACCTAAACCTTGTATACTTGCTTCTGAACCATATGTTGGAGCTTTCTCGACCCATGCGTTCGTTCCATTCCATTCAAAAAGTCTACCGCCAGTACCTGTCCCAGCATATAGTTTACTGTTATAAATATATAGTGTAAATATAGTATTTTGCCCATTAAGTTGTGGAGCTTTCTCGACCCACGCATCCGTTCCATTCCACTCGTGGAGTTTACCGCTTGTGCCTGTCCCACCATATAATTTGTTATTAAAGACACATAACGATCTTATAATTTGTTCAGAATTAAGTTGCGGAGCTTTCTGAACCCATGCGTTACTATCATTCCACTCAAAAAGTCTACCACCATTAAAAGTACCAGCATATAATTTGCTATTAAAGACACTTAATGCATATATATATTGCGCATTAAGTTGCGGAGCTTTAGATACCCATGCGTTCGTGCCATTCCATTCTAAAAGATTTCCGCTAGGATACGAAGCAACGTATAGCTTGTTATTATAAACAGATAATGACATTCCATATGATTCCGAACCATACTGTGGAGCTTTCTCGACCCATGCGTTCGTGCCATTCCATTCAAAGAGTTTACAATGTGGATAAGTGCTAGCATATAACTTGTTGTTAAAGACGCACATTGAATATATAATTTGTTGTGAATTAAGTTGTGGAGCTTTCTCGATCCATGCGTCAGTGCCATTCCATTCAAAAAGTTTACCTGCTGGATAAGTACCACCATATAACTTATTGTTAAAGACGCATACAGAAGTTATAGAAGTCTCTTTTACAAAACTACTAACATCAAAAAACACGCTATCTGCACTTGTAGGTTTACTGGCATTTGGAGAGCCATTGCTAGTAGCACTCCAATGTTTTGTATTGTCCGACCAATTACCGTCATTTCCTACCCAATACCTATTGCTCATTAACAATCACGTCCCATCTATTAGCTAACTTGTTACCTTTCCACACATTATCACTTTCTGAACTCTTCACTATCGATAAAGCCTCATCTTCTGTTATATAAGTTATCCCGATTGAATTAACTGGAATAATGTTAGCAATAATTTCATCATTGGTTATATTTATTTCTTCGCTAATATAAGATAAATTCTCACTAATAGATGGTAAATTATTTTCTAGCAATAATACCGTTGCTGTTTCTCCTAGTTTAATACGATTTAATTCATTTTTTGCATCTTCAAAATTTCTATCATAGAGTTTTTCAACCGTTATCAATTCTTCCATAAACCCAATACATATACCATTATCATCGTCATACATAAGCACTGTCGCATCAGGAGAATAATCTAGAGTCCCATACCATCCTTTATTGTAAACGATTCCTTTCTCATATTCAGATTTAAAATAGTTCATATTAATTTACCACCTTTATATTGTTGAAAGACTTATCTGCACCGCTATTCCACTAGCCCATGATATAACAAAACTTTGATTAGAAGGTGCTTGATCTACATCATATAATACATATCCAATTATAGGAGAAGCATAGGCAGCACCATTGTCATAATAGATAATAGCTGTTCTGAAAGTAGCGGTTAGTCCTGTCCATGCTACAGCATTTGGAATTAAAAGATTTACCGTTCCACCAGGAACGTCACCACTTATATATGATATAGCATTGCCAGTTGTAGCTTTACCATCTGTTGTATAACCATTTCCATTTGCTATTTCATAAACACTAACATCATCCCAGTATCTATCTGTATCTTGATTAGGAGAGTAAGCAGACGTTACTAACGCTATTTTTACCTTACCATCAATCCAATTCCAACTTCCAGAATATACTGCATCTATACCGCTTCCATAAGCTCTTGCTACAGTAGCCATTTAATTCTCACCACCTTTTACGTTAATGTTATTGAAATTCCCTCTGCTGGAATCAATATAGCAACTCCAACTCCGACAGTTCTCTGTGTATCTAAAGCAGCATAATATAAAAGTGCTCCAGCTGTAGCTGCATCCATAACCCCAAAATGTGTAACAACGCCCCAACTTACTGTAGCTGTTGGAGAAACAATCTGTGCAGAATTTAAACAAACACCATTTGAAGGTGCACCGAAAGCAATTGCAGTCCTGGCATAAGAACCGCCTGTAACTTCTGCTCCTGCTCCATCTTCACCAGGATTAGCGGTAAAAAAAGCAATATAAACATTAGCTGTACTTGTGTATGGAGTGTTACGGAGAACAGCATTTAATAACGCATCCTCTAAATAATTTGAAGCTGACATAATATCACCATATCCTTTAATATTTATTTTTTTATAATTGAGATTTTTTTATTTCAAGAATTGTAGTTCCAACATGAACAAAAATAGTATCAAAAGTAAGACCCTCATGTATCGCATATATTATTCCACTACCTAAGTTTAAAGACTCTTCTTGTCCAAACCTTTTAGAAAATACCCTTTCTTGAAACCAAACATTTTTAGCTTGTCTAGTTTGATTTAATTGCATATTTTGCTCAATATCTCTTAAATTAAGTCCACCATTTATCTCTGGGAAAATCAATTCATTAATAGGTTCTTCTGGTTCTTGTGGAATATTTATAGGTTTATAAGCCATAATTAACGCCCCCAACCATTATTTATAAATAACTTTTGTTTTGCGTATTGAAATAATTTATTTTTGACAGTGGTACTTCCGTTCGGAGTAGTATCATCCATATTGCCAAGTTTCCCCTGATAAATTGCAAATAATTTATTACTGATATTGGCGTTTTCGTCCAGCATCATATGTGAAGCGACATAGTAAGGTATAGCCTCGCACGCTTCAAAAGACACTTCAAATTCAGTTGCTTCAACAGTTAAAGAATCTATAGTAACTGGTTTAGCAGCATAATTGATAGTTACTTCGCCAATGAATTGATAATACAATTTTAATATATTGTCTTTTTCCCAATAAAAATTTATGGAGCTCTCTTCGACAACATCTATTAATTTATGAAAGTCCGTAGGCATAGTGTATGTAATGTATTGTGACCATTGTTGAACACTAGCATCGTTAACGAATGAGTATGCATATAGTGCAAGATTTCTATAACAGTATGGATTAGCTCCAGACAATCTTATTCTTATACTATTCAATACATTAGAAGCTGTTATATTGCCCTTATATTGTGTAAACGAATTAGCTGTAGTTATATCCGTTATTGTAGCTAAAATCGTCCATACCCCATCAGACGTTTCCTCTTCTATGTAAACAACACACGGATTATTTACCTCAAAATAATATGATTTACTACCAACCGCTTCAAATATAATATCTTCGTCATAATGCTGTGCTATCCCAAATCCTTGCGTATAACCAGATAATTGATTAGGTATTAAGGATTGAACAATCTTTTTAGTTTTACGAATTTTTTTAGCTGTAGTAGCAATCTCTTTTTGACAAGTATCGTACAAATCCCTAAATCTCAATCTATAATCCAATCCATTAGGGTCGGCAGCACTAATAACATTACCAGAAATAGAATAATAGTTTATAAGCTCAATTACTTTTTTATCTGCCTGTGTTATATTCAATTATTTCACCTTCTTTCTAATATATATGGAATCCTAAGCTAATACTAACATTGTTTGTTCCGCCTGCTAGCGTTGCCAGAGATGCTGACACTCTAGTACCACCTGGAAGCCTAGGTGTATATATTGCCAATGGTTCTAAAGTAGATATTGCACCAGTTTTTACAAGTCTTACAGTTCCTATCCTCTCTTCGAATCCTGCTAGCCCTTTCCATAATATTACTTGGTATGTAGTCGTTGCGTCAGGAGCTGAAGGAGTTATAAAATGTATATCGAATGAATCACCCACACCCACACCAATAGTTGTATGCACAATAGTTACAGTAACTTTAGTTATAGTTCCTATATCTATGAATCTTGCTATTGAGGTTCTACCCAATCTAGTAAAAACTACATCATTTCCATTCCCAGTAATTGCGTATGTAACATCCGTTAAAGGGTCGGCAAAGGTCATAGCCCTCAATTGAGTGGCTACTTGACCAGTAGTACCTGGTACTAAAGCACAAGTGAACATAGAATCATCTAGCATTATAGCTACATTTCCAGCCGCATCACATGAATGCGTTATCGTTAATGTATTTACATCATCTGTAGCAGTTGGTATTATTTCATGCTTTGCAGCTCCTTGCGCCCACGCAGAACCTCCACCAGTTAAAACTATTGCAGCTGCTAAAAAAGGATAAGATTCAGACCTAGAATGTCCGTGATTTTCAAGAATGTGTATCTTTGACATTAAAGTAGTGCCATCCTCGGTGTCTATTCTATTTCCAATAACTAAATCGGTAGCGTTGTTATAATTATTTAATGAACCCATATTACCACCTTACCCTTGTGTTACTAATAATTTTTTATTTCCACTTGTAGAAATTGCATTAATAAAACCTGTATATAAATTAGCATTAGCAGGACTCATTTCGAAGCTACCACCAGAGGCATTCAACCTGATACCCTCATTCAATGCAGCAGCAGCACCAAATTTTATATATATAGCTTCATCACTATCATTTACTAATAATAGGTAAACCCTGTTTTCGTTAGCATCTACAACTCTTGTAGTAGCATTTGCTGCTGTAACCACTGTATGAACAGGGCTACATATATTTGGAACTGAACCAAAAAAAACCGCACCACCCATTGTTATAACCACCTTTCTATTAATAGTTTGTTTCTCTTAATATTTTTTCCCAAGCCCTTTTTTCACCAGTTAATAAATAAAAATGCTTTTCAGCATCCATAGCTTGTGAATGTAATTCTGCTATTCTTGCATTAGATTTCTTCTTAAAATCATTAGATTTTTCCTCGTCATAACCATATACATAATATGCTTTTAATAAATCCGAATCGTTAGGTAAAAATATTTTAATACCCATTCCTTCGGCTCTACCTAACCAGTATTCACATGAAGGTTTTTGACTTGAATACTCTTCTCCAACAGCCATATCAACCCCATATACATGTATTTCCTTAAACCCTTCATAAATAGCTAATGCAATCATAAAGTCTACTGTAGACTTAAAATATATTCTATTAAAAAATTCTTCAATTTCCCATTTTGGATATTTAATACTAAAGGGAATATCTTCAAATTTTTCTTGCATATAAATCGGTATTGTAGCTTTCTTAAACCAATCTAAATAATTTACATCAGAGCCCCTTGTTCTATAAGTATCTATAACACTCTTATTATGTAATTCAAACCATCTATTTCCATAGGGAATTATCATAAACATATCATTTAACGCCCATATCTCAAAATCATCATTCCCGAAAGGTGCTTGATTCCAAGATGCAGCAGTACCTACAATTGCAATTTTTTTCATAAAAATATAGAGGGAAAATTAATCCCCTCTTTACCTCCAAATTTATTTTAAGTTGAGAATACAATAGAAGTAGAAGCATTATACGCAACTTTCCATAGTGCAGATGATAAACCTGTTAATTGCATTAAATTGTTTGCAACAGTAATCGTAGCAGTATGATTAGTACCATCAAATGTTGCATTAGCTCCACTATATACTGTATGCGGTGTTGTAGAGTTTTTAATTGCCGTAATAAATACATCTACAACAGCTCCTAATGTTGGAACATCTAAAGTTATTACTTGTCCGATTGTAGTAGAGCTTACGCTCACTCTTTTATAGTTTGCAATAGTTGCAGCAGAACTTCCAGCAGTAACAGCCTGGTTTAAATTATTTAATTCAGATGCAGTTTTAGTAACATTATCTAAGATATTAAGTTCAGCAACGCTAGCAGTAATACCTTTCAAAGCATTTAACTCAGCAGCACTAGCAGTTACAGCTACTTCATCTATAAATATTTTAGCAACTGGTACATTGATCCCATTTTGAAAATCACTACCAGTATTATTAGATGAACTCATTGTTTACACTTCCTTTCTTTAAAAGAATAAGAGGACTATCTAAAGTCCTCAATTTTACTAATGTACACTATGCAGGATTATGGCCTATAATGCAACGAGCGTCACTCCAACCAAATATGTAATCCATATACCCAATATACTCTTGAATAAGAGGATTATCAGGTTTATTAGGGATAACCATAGGGGAAGTAATCTCAACCATCTTTATGTAATCTTGAAGCAATAAAGCATCAGCTACAGCCCATTGTTTGGCGGAAAATCCTTTTATAACGATATACTTAAAATCGCTTATTGGATTAGCACCATTTTCAGCGGATTGTGGAAGTAATTTAGCTTCTTTACCCCAAAATTCTTTAGCTTTTGGTTCAAGTTCTGGTGAAATTAATGCAAGATTAAATTCACAATCAAAATCTTGTCCATCAAAAGTTTTAAATCTTTGAGCTCTGGTTTGGCTTGTAGTAATAGCCGATACAGAAAAAATTAAAGTACCAGCGTTATCGTAAGTATCAGCACCTGCTTCATTGTTAATTGGATGTGCAGCACTAAACAATGATACTAAATCAGCACCAGCGTAGTTTGCATCAAATCCTCTAGCAAAAAGATTGTAAAAATCTCTTATTTGAGTAATTGAAAGAGCATCAGCCATCTTATTGCCTGCTTTTTTAGCCTCTCCACTTTGGTCAATTTTTGCATATTTATAACCAATCGAAGTTTTTGCAGCATGTTCAGCAGGAGTATATATTTTTTTAATGCCTCTTTTGCCGTTAAGTTCTTGAATAGTAGTTCCATTGTACTCAGGTACAAGTCCAAGACCTCCAATACCTTCTTCTGCATATTGATTAGATGTAGATAATTTTTCATAACCAATAGTTGATTTAATCAAAGATGTTCTTTTTTCAAGTCTATCTTGAAATCTTTTCAAAACTATAGGGTATAAATCATCAGCCCATGTCATAATGTCTAACATAATTAATCATTCCTTTCATATTTAGTTTATTGTTTACATAATTTGGAAATTATAGATTTATTCAAAAGTTACATTAGTTAGCGAAACTATGAATTTTAAACATTACTAAAACTTTATTGTTAACGAAGTCATGGTCAACAACTTTAATAGCAGTTCCAGTAGTTGCAGCCCAAGTGATTGTAAGTCCGTTAGTTGCTGATAAAGTTGCACCCAAAGCGTTAATAGGAGGGAAAAACAAAGCAACATCACCAACAGTTGTATTACCTGCAAAAACGCCAGTAAGGGTGTTTGTAGTACTATCTGTAACCTTTATTATTTGTCCAACCGTATATGTTCCAGTTGCAGCAGCAGCCTTTGATTTAATTTTAAGTTTTCCACCGTTTGAAGTGTCATTTGTAGTATTGAGTAATACAACGCTATCCGTCCAAACAGTACCAGATGGAGTAGCGCTAACAGTAGTTGCAATAGGAGCTACCGCAAAAACAGCAGTAGGGGAAACATAGCATTTAATTCTAGTAGTACCATCATTAGCAGCCTTAGCCGATAATGTAACACCAGTGTATCCAGTAGTATAATCTGTACCACCAGTTACTACATATCCATCGGTAACTCTAACAGCTTCTCCCTTAGAACAGGCAGTAGCTGCGGCTATATCGAATTCTGCAATTACTGGAGTAGCACAACCTGATAAATCATAAGCGTATTCAAGCATTTCAAATCAATCCTTTCATCTTTTATTTATTATTTTTTAATCATTCCTAAAAAATTTGCGTATTCCTTAAATGTCATATCATTGTCTTTTGCTAATTTTTTCTGTCTATCC
>VFKM01000089.1 GCA_009885545.1 Flavobacteriales bacterium | reverse complement strand
TATTTCAAAAAAGGAATAATATCAAGACAGGTGAAATGGTTCTTTAAATACAAAAAATGGATCACTGTAAGAGGTGTCACTGCACACCATTTATTACAATATTCATTTGTAAATAAGATTAACGAGGAAATTGCACTCTGACATGAAGTCGGAGTGTAAATACTCTCTTTTAGAAGCAAAAGCTAAATTAGAAGCGCTTTGTGCTTATCAAGAGCGTTGTCAGCTCGAATTGCGTCAAAAATTAAATTTATGGGGATTTAAAGAAGAGGAATCTGATATCTTAATCTCAGATTTAATCTCTAATAATTTTCTGGATGAAGAAAGATTTGCTTCGGCATTTGTTTCAGGAAAATTTCGAATTAAAAAATGGGGTATAATAAAAATCAAAAGTCACCTTTCTCAAAAACGAATTTCAAGTTATTCTATTCAGAAAGCACTTAAAGAAATTGATCGTGATGATTATTGGAATACGCTTCTGTCTCTTGCGTATAAAAAGGAAAAGGAACTTTTAAAAGAAAAAGATCTTTGGCAAAAAAAAGTAAAAGTGATGCGCTTTTTACAATCGAAAGGGTATGAAAGTGATTTGATTCAAGATGCTGTAAAAACAGTATTTTCTACTGAGAAATAAGTTTTCTAAAAATTATTTCATTATCACCTAAATAATTGATATACTCAATTTTTAATGTATACAACCCAGCACTCTCTGGTGTAGAAAAAGAACCAAAACTTTGATTCGAAATACGTTGATTCGAAACTAAGTCACCTGTATTAGTGTACATTTTTACTGTAAATTCCGCAATTTCATCGTTCCCTGATCGTACAGTGAATTTTCCGTTTTTCGAAGCTGGATTGGGATAAACAGAAAACTCATCTGAAGCTTCATTTATAAAAATGGATTGGTCGAAATGAAATAGGAACAAGCCATTTTGTCTATCTGAGACAATAATTCGACCTGATGAGTAATCAGAAAATACTCCCCAAGCGCCATTCATTTTGAAATTTGAAGTTGTTGTGTATGTATCATAACTAGCTACTTCCAAAGGTACATTTCGAATATCGAATATTCTTAATCCTTCATTGTAATAAGCAATAAACGCAAATTGATCGTTGGACATGATATTATGTGCCACACTATTGTTTTCGTAATTTGTTCCAAAATAACTTTCTACTTGAATACTAAAATTAGATCCTACAGTACATTTTTTAACTCTTTTACCATTTGTTTCATCTGCAAATATGTATGTCAGACCATTTGGACTCAACCAACCCTGATGATTGTAACCTTGGTCCTGATAAAAAGTGAGATTGTTGATATAATTAGGTGAAATTGGATTAGTGAAATCATATACTCTAAGACCCTCGTCACCACAATTTAGAATGGCAATATTATCACGAACATAGCAATCGTGAACAATTGGTATGTCTGATGGACCCTCCCAAAGTAAAACAGGATTTAATGGGTCGGCCAAAGAGAACACACGTAATGGCACCAAAGACAATGGATTACCTGCAACAATTGGAGTCACTAGACAAGCATAAAGTAATGCATTAGCAGTGTCAATTGATAGGTTATGAGTTTTTCCAAAATTAACATCTTGTATGTCTGCGACCTTTACCACAGAATCTGGTAAATAACTTAAATCTATTATTTGTAGACTGCTATTACCTTCGTCACAAATGGAATATGCATAATTCCCATATGTTTTAAATTCACGATGCGATACTTGAGAAGAATTAAAACGGCCTTCAATAAATCCACATTGTATTAATTCATTCTCAGCTGATAACTTGAAAAAATGTGTTCCTTCAGTTGAACCAATAATTGCATATTCAATAGAATTTCTCGTAAATCCCCAGCATCCACTATATCGAACAAGACTAGTGTTGGTTACCAAAGTATCTTCATTCCAATTATCAAGGAAAGTAATATTCTTATGTTCTTGCGAATGCAAAAGACTAGAACAAAATAGAGAAAGGAAAATTAAACGTATCACTTGTTAAACATTGTAATGTAAAGATAAAAACAATAGAAGGATTTAGTTTATTTTAACTTTTAATAAGTGAATATTAATTAGTTTAGTGCTCAAATTAGAAAATAAAGTGTCAGATACCGTAATTATCATACCAACGTACAATGAAATTGAAAATGTTGAACGCATGGGTCGAACAATTATGGCGTTTGAAAAGGATTTTCATATTTTATTTGTAGATGATAATTCTCCGGATGGAACAGCTGAAAAAATTGAAGATTTACAAATTGAATTCCCAAATAGAATCCATCTTGAAAAAAGAAAAGGAAAGCTTGGATTAGGAACGGCTTACATACATGGATTTAAAGTCGCTATCCATAAAAAATATGAATACATTTTTGAAATGGATTGTGATTTTTCACACGATCCAAATGATTTAATGAGATTATACAATTCTTGTGTAGAAGGTGCAGATTTAAGTATTGGATCTCGTTACTGTAAGGGTGGAAAAGTGAAAAATTGGCCATTAAAAAGAATATTAATGTCTTATTTCGCTAGTGTTTATGTTCGATTGATTTTATTCCTTTCAATAAAAGACACGACCGCTGGTTTCAAATGTTATCGACGCAAAGTTTTAGAAACTATCAATTTGGATGCTGTCAATTTCAAAGGATATGCATTTCAAATCTGTATGAAATACGCAGCCGTGAAACACGGGTTTAAAATAACAGAAGTCCCAATCACCTTCGTAGATAGATTATATGGTATTTCAAAAATGAGTTCTGGAATATTTAAAGAAGCCTTTTTTGGGGTTTGGAAAATGCGTAAAATGAAATTATGAGTACAACTATCCTATTAAAATCAGCAACTATTGTAAATGAAGGTCAGCAAGTTGTTGCAGATATTCTAATAAAAAATGGAATTATAGAGAAAATAAGTTCTCAAATTGATCCAATAGAAAATGCAATAGTTTATGATCTTGAAGGGAAATTTGTTCTTCCTGGATGTATAGATGATCAAGTTCATTTTAGAGAGCCAGGGTTGACTCATAAAGCTGATATCGCTTTAGAATCTAGGGCAGCAGTCGCTGGTGGAATAACCTCATTTATGGAAATGCCTAATACTATTCCAAATGCTTTAACCCAAGAGTTGTTAGAAGATAAATACCAGATTGCTGCTCGGTCTTCAATTGGAAATTATTCCTTTTTTATGGGAGCTTCTAATGATAATATCGAAGAAGTTTTAAAAACAAATGGTAAGAATGTTTGTGGAGTGAAAATTTTCATGGGCTCATCTACTGGAGACATGCTTGTTGATAAAGAAAAATCATTAGAAGATTTGTTCTCAAAAGTTCCACCTTTGCTTATTGCAACACATTGTGAAGATGAAGGCACTATTCGAGCAAATATTGAGAAATATAAAGCGATTTATGGTGAAAATGTGCCAATAGAATTACATCCGATTATCAGAAGTGAAGAGGCGTGTTATTTATCTTCATCATTGGCAGTGAGATTGGCGAAAAAATTCAATACTAGGTTACATATCCTTCATATTTCAACTGAAAAAGAACTGTCCTTATTTGATAATAAACTGCCTCTTGAAAAAAAGATGATTACTGCTGAAGCATGCGTTCATCATTTATGGTTTTCTGATGAAGATTATAAAACGAAAGGGAATTATATCAAATGGAATCCAGCAGTTAAAAAAGCAAGTGACCGAGATGCTATATTTCAAGCAGTTTTGGATAATAGAATTGATGTGATTGCAACAGATCATGCTCCACACACTTTAGAGGAAAAAGCACAAACTTATTTTAAAGCTCCATCTGGAGGGCCATTAGTTCAGCATGCTTTACAGGTAATGCTTGAGAAAATGGACCAAGGATTAATTAGCATAGAAAAAATTGTCGAAAAAATGGCACATAATCCGGCTATTCTATTTCAAATAGAAAAAAGGGGCTTTGTCAAGGAAGGGTATTTCGCTGATTTGGTGGTAATTGAGAGAAAACCAATTACGGTGACAAAAAGTAACATTTTATATAAATGTGGATGGTCGCCATTTGAAGGGATTACTTTTAAGTATTCTGTAAACAAAACATTTGTCAATGGTAATCTAGTTTATGCTGACAATAGAATTGTTGAAGGCTCTAAAGGTGAAAGGCTGACATTTAATAGATAAACATGAAGTATTTTTTCATATTGATAGGTATATGTTTCATAAATTCTTGTACAAATTCTGTGGAAGGAAAAGCTAAACCTGAGAATTTAATTCCTAGGGATACGTTGGTTATGGTGTTAAAAGATATGACGTTAATAGAATCTCATATTCAATCTAAATATTTACATGTTTCCAAATTTCAAAAAACGATGAAATTGTCGGGAAAAAAAGTTTTGGATCATTATTCTATCACACACAAACGATTTGAAGAAAGTATGGAGTATTATGGAACCAGACATGAAGAAATGCAATCAATCTATTCGCAAATATTAGATACCTTGAATAAAGAATCTTCGTTACTAAGTAAAGATGTGATCTTAACGGATACGAATGTGCTACTAGAACAGCCGAAAAGAATAAAAAGATTTATATTAAATCATTAATATTATCGCAATTTTCTTTCAGGGTTTGTTTTGAGAAAAGATTCCCAATTACCTGATTTCGATTTATTGTGTTCACCGATTCCATTTGAAAAATGATGACAAACGGCAACAGCTAAACCATCAGTAGCATCTAAATATTTTGGCATTTCTTCAAAATTTAATATCGTTTGTAACATTGCTGCTACCTGTTCCTTAGATGCATTGCCATTTCCTGTAATAGCTTGTTTTATTCTTCTTGGAGAGTACTCTTCAAATGGAACATTGTGACTTAAACTTGCTGCTATTGCTACGCCTTGAGCTCTACCTAGCTTTAACATAGATTGAACATTCTTTCCGAAAAATGGCGCTTCTATTGCCATTTCATCGGGTTTGAATTCTTTAATGATTCCATCCAACCGATCAAAAATGCGTTTTAACTTATCAGGATGCGTTGGAAGTTTGCTCAATTGAATGATGCCGAAATTAATGAGCGATAATTTATTTTGTTTGACATGTATTAATCCATATCCTAAAACTGTTGTTCCAGGATCAATTCCAAGAATTATCTTATCTTCAACCATTCAATTGTTGTTCGTTGGTTAAAGCTATAAAAAATCAAAAGAATATTTTCATTTTTATTAAAATGATTCTTCTTGCGTTGATCGTACTGTTTTTTTATTTTCAATTTATTAAGGTTGATTGGAGCAAAGAAAAGATTCAATTGATACACCCATTTTTTTTGTTTCTCACCTTGCTGTTAGTTCCAGTAAATTGGTTTTTTGAATGGTTAAAGTGGGCTGTGACCTTAAAAGTTGTAGAAGTTCAAGCAACGCAAAAAATAAAAATAAATGCTTTTTTCGCTGGAATAATAACAGGAATGTTGACACCTAATATGCTGGGGAATTTCATCGGGCGCATTTATTATTTCGAAAGAAGGGATAGAATTTCTTTGACCGTTCTAACGCTTGTTTCCAATTATGCTCAATTTATCGCGAGTATTGTATTTGGTGTAATAGGTGTAATTATTTTAGGTGAAATACCTGTTGAAATTGAAATTAAGCAATTCAACCTTCTTTTAGTTGGGATTGGGACTATAGTAGTCTTGTTCTATTTCAATTTTGAATGGATATTGATTCTTTTAAAGCGAAAAGCCAGAATTCATATATTGATTCGAAATATTAAAAGAAGACACACTTATCGTTGGAAAATTCTTGTTTTGAGTTTCTTACGTCATGGAGTTTTTACAATTCAATTTTTATTCATGTTACATGCTTTTGGGGAAAAGCTTTCAATTGAAAATGTATTTTGGATTTGGCAAGTATATTTATGGGTAACAATTGCACCTTCTTTATTTCTGGGTAAATTAGCTATTCGTGAATCTATTGCAATTTGGGTTCTTGCCTTTGCAGGAATGGGGGAGTTGACTGTTTTGATTTCATCTTTTCTCATTTGGACATTCAATTTATTGCTTCCAACAATTATTGGTTTATTTGTATGCAAGGAAAAAAGATGAGTTATGTTATTGTTTGAAATCATTTTCTTTTGTCTATACATGATTCTCTTGGGAATACTTGTCTTTTGTGGATTTTTTATTCATACGAAAAAGGAATTGGGTTATCAAACAAAACAATCGAATGTAGAAACAAAGTCGATTTGTTTAAGCGAATTGGTTGTTATTATTCCTTTTCGAAATGAAGAGAAAAGAATCGAATGTTTATTAAATAGTATTTGTTCTTCCAAAGAATTACCAAAGGAGTTCATTTTTGTTAACGATCATTCTACAGATAAAACAATTGATTTAATAGCTGAAAAGCTTATCGGAATTTCGCATCGAGTGATTGAATTACCAGATGGTGAAGAAGGCAAAAAGCTTGCAATTCGTTATGCAATTAAACAAACAACTTCTAAATACATATTGAGTTTTGATGCGGATATTGAATTTAATACAAACTATTTCTCAAATCTCAAAAGTCTTGTTGAAGCAGATTTATATATCCTTCCTGCGATATTAAAAGCCAAAAAAATGCATGAACATCTGTATGAAGTGGATTTGATCTTGGTGAATGCGGCAAATTGCGGAATTTCAGGATTGAAAAGACCAATTATGGCGAGTGGGGCAAATTTACTCTATAAAAGAAGCGCTTTTGAAAAGTATGACAATTTTGAAAGTCATTCACATATGCCAAGTGGTGATGATATCTATCTTTTAAGAGATTTTAGAAATCAAAATGCAGCTATTAGATTAATGACTGATACGGCTTTTTCAATTGAAACAGAAACGCCACAAAGTTTAAAGGAATTTTTTCATCAGCGGTTAAGATGGATTGCAAAAACGGGAGATGTAAAAGATCATTTAAGCACTTCGCTGGCAATTATTCAGATTGTTTTGACATTTTCTTTCGTCCTGATTGCTGCTATTCTAGCTTTCAATAGTGAATGGAGAATGTTTTTGGTGTTCTATATTTTGAAGACGAGTTGTGATATGTTGATATTCTTACCTTATTTCAACAGAATTAAAAGAATGAAGTCGTGGTTGTTTATTCCAATTTATGAACTATTATTCCCGATTTATTCTGTGGTGATTTTAAGCTCGATGTATTTGTATAAACCAGTTTGGAAGGGGAGGCGGTTAGATAGGAATTATTAGTTGCAAATTAAGAATTAAGAATTACAAATTCCGAATTATCTCTTCTCAATCTCCGATAAACTCTCCATTTTCTTTTTAGCAAGGAATCCTTTTACATCTTCAAAATGTTCTTTTACACGTTTATTTCCGAATTCAAAAACTTTCGTAGCCAAACCGTCCAAGAAATCTCTGTCGTGTGAAACAAGAATTAATGTACCATCAAAATTGCGTAAAGCATCCTTGATAATATCTTTTGTTTTCATATCTAAGTGATTCGTTGGCTCATCAAGAATCAAAACATTCACAGGTTCAAGCAATAATTTAATCATTGCCAAACGTGTTCTTTCTCCACCCGATAATACCTTGACTTTTTTAGCACTGCTATCACCACCAAACATAAATGCTCCGAGAATATCTCTGATTTTAGTACGAATATCTCCAACTGCAATTTCATCAATTGTGTCAAAAACACTTAAACTTTCATCCAATAAGGCTGCTTGATTTTGAGCGAAATAACCAATTTGAACTTTGTGACCGATTTCTAAAGAACCACTAAATTCAATCTCATTCATGATTGCTTTTATCATGGTCGATTTTCCCTCGCCATTTTTCCCAACAAAAGCAACCTTTTCACCTCTTTCAATAGTTAATGATGCCTTCTCAAAAACAGTGTGATTACCATATTTTTTTGTTAATTCGTTTACAACAACTGGATAATTCCCAGAACGAATTGCTGGTGCGAATCTTAATTTTAAAGCAGAAGAATCAATTTCATCAACTTCAACAATATCCAATTTTTCGAGCATTTTGACTCTTGATTGAACTTGGTTTGTTTTAGAGTAGGTTCCTTTAAAACGATCGATGAAATCTTGTGTGTCTGAAATGTATTTTTGTTGATCGTCGTATTGTTTTTGTTGCTGCTCTCGACGCTCTTTACGTAATTCTAGATAATGGGAATATTTTGCTTTGTAATCATATATACGACCTGTTGTAATCTCAATTGTGCGAGTCGTAATATTGTCAACAAATGCCCTGTCGTGAGAAATTACAACAACTGCTTTGGCATTATTGACTAAAAAATCTTCCAACCATTCGATAGAATCGATATCCATGTGATTAGTTGGCTCATCCAAAAGAATTAAATCTGGCTTTTGTAACAAGATTTTAGCTAATTCAATTCTCATTC
>VFKM01000199.1 GCA_009885545.1 Flavobacteriales bacterium | reverse complement strand
TGAAGTAAGCTACTTGGAGCATTGGAAATCAAAAATTATGACAGCCCTGCAGCCTGAGCGATTTAGCAGGCGAGCCAAACACAAGCAGTGGCAGACCCCCAATAAAAAACCATTTATACCGCTTTCGGGGTTTGGGAGAATGAAGCAACTGCGACTGAGGCGCATGAGGAACCACTGAACAAAAACAAGAGAACAGCTGCATTGACGAATTTTGAGGAAACAGCTAAGTGAACGGTCCCGACAAGGGTGTAGCGTAGCGGAACTTTGTATACCCTTGTCGGGATGTTTTTGTGAGAGGGGGTGATGAACAGCCGAAGACAAAGCTGTTGCATATGCAAGTTCAGGACTTCCAGTCGAATTAATCTCTTTCCAAGCGAATTGCGTAGGAGACAATCAAGTGGATGTTACTTGGTCAACGGCTTCAGAGCATAATACTAGTCATTATGTCGTTAATAAATCATGAGATGGTGTAAATTGGACAATCTTGAATACATTGGGCGCTGCAGGTAATTCTAATTCTGTTATTGAATATGCTTTAACAGATACTGATGTTGTAAGCGGAACAACGTATTACAGATTAACACAATTTGATATAGATGGTGTTTCTGAAACGTTCAATATTGTTTCAGCAAACTGTAGTTCGAATGAGACAGCAATTACGCTGATATCTTATCCAAATCCCAGTAACGGAAGTTTTTATTTAGATTTTTACACAAAAGATATAACTGGTCCTTCTTTTATCTCTGTATTTGATGCAAGAGGAGTGGTTATTTACAGACAAGATGTTCTTGTCGAAAAAGGCAGCAATGTATTCCATATTGAAGATTTGGAATCTGCCCCAGGAATGTACTATATTCAGGTTTCAAATGAAACCAATACTTCCTATATAGTAAAACATAGTTTGCGTTAAAACTAATGGTCTAAAGGTGGAAGGGGAAAGCAAACGAGCTTTCCCCTTTTTTTTGTTATTGGATTCATTGAGAACCAAATTGTCGTTTTAATTCAGAGAAATATTGATTTTTTTGGGAAATTATTCCAAAATATGGAAAAAATATTAAAATACTATAAACTTAACCTATTGTTTTTGAGTGATTTATTGTTTTGGCACGTTTATTCGATTCATATTGATGATTATTCTTAGAGTGGTTTCAATTATAATCATAGGTAGTTAAACGTTTTAGGTAATAGCTAAAGGAGGGGGAAATTCCCCTCCTTTTCTACTTTTTTTTTAGTGTTATCCTTTATATAACTGTTTCTAAAATAGGTATTCTAAAAATAATTTCTCGATCAAAAGTCTCAAGAACAACATTTTGAAATTTTACTATTGTTCCGTTTAAAATTCCTTTTGATAATTCGTTTAATACTTGCTTTTGAATTTTTCTGTTAACTGGTCTTGTTCTGAACTCCGTTTTTTTTCCGATAGAATTAATAGTTTGCATTAAAACTAATGGTCTAAAAGTAAAAAAATGAATGCTAACGAGTTTTCATTTTTTTGAATCTAATTAATTTAACGCATGCTAACTTGAAGAAGGAATTAGTTTGCAAATTATCAAATTATGTAAAGCACTAATTATAAACTATTTGAAATAGCGGTACTATTTTTGACCTACCGAATACGTTCTTATCTTTAGAGTGGTTTCAAAGTATGTAACAGTTAGGTTGAAGGGAGGTTGTCGAAGGCTTCCCTTTTTTTTTACCTTTTTTTTGAGAAAGTCGATTATGTCAGAAATTGAAAAAGTTCTTTTTCAAATATAACCAATATCATCGGTATGATATTGCCGAAAGATCTTTAAAATTCATTAATGATAAGATTTCTATTTTGTGTTTTTTCAGTTCTATCAATTTCAAATAGTAATGCTCATATTTGGGTTAATACTAACTCTACATAGTATTATAACTATACCAAAGGGGATTATACGCGTCATTTGGAGAAATTAAAATTACAAATATCGGTGATTCAATTATTCAATGTGAAAATTTTCACATGTTAAAACAAGAAAAAAGTACTTGGTACATTTCCGGAAATGTAGGATATTATAACGGTACTTCAATTTCAGATACAAAATATGTAAAGGTTGCAGGTGATACATTAATTTATTTTCAGGGAGTATAATTCAGAACTCTTTTCAACTTTGGCAGCAATGCATGTGATACTTGGTTAGTACATTTTACAGAGATACCATCTAATTGTGATGATTCAAGTTATGTCATTGTTTCTGAAACAGGATTGAAAAATATTCAATGAATTGATTACAGATATATTAAATTACAAACGATTGGAAATCCTGACAATAAGTTAAATGGAACATTCGTTGAACGATTTGGTAAATATACTGCCCCATTATCTGTATATTACTCTCATGGAAATTTGTTTCCTTATAGCCCTTGTCAAGGAAATTTTGAATTTACATTTTTTACATTGTTGTGTTTCACTGATGATTTATTGTCTTTTCAATTGTTACAGAATGCTGTGAGATCACAAATTTATATCGCACTTATATGTTATTTTATTTTAGAATTAATCCGAATAACTATAAAAAAGAAAGTTCAATCATTTTCAAATTTTGTAGAAAAAATATGTATTTGCCTACCATTTTAACTATCCCTAAACTATGTCTGTGATACAATTTCTGGAGGAGCTAAAAAATAAAGCAACAAAAACAAGCGGAACTTATTCAAAAATGGGACTTATTTTCTCAATAAACTAATTAAAAGAGCCTGTTTTAAAAAGATACATCTCAATATTTGCTTTCAATCAAAAACTTTCTGATGCTTGTGAAATAAACTGATATTTATTTAAAATAAATTTGCTGGATTACTAATAATTTCTTAATTTACAAGTACATTTTAAAACTTCAAAAAGTGAAGGAGGTAGGGTTATTTATTTTTATTATATTTTCAACATTTTCATGTAAGAAAGGAAATACTTCGAATGTAGACTGTCCTAGCGGAATAGTTTCATTTTCGGCTCAGGTTCAACCATTGATTAATCAAAACTGCAATGTTTCCGGTTGTCATGGATATATGAATGGAGCACCTTTTCAACTTTTAACGCATCAACAAATAGATTCCGCTACAATTTATTGTAATTTACTTTTATCAATTAAACATCAAACTCCATTGCCAATGCCAAGGATTGATCCGTTGTTACCAGATGCAATAATGCTTCCAGATTCAGTTATTCAGATCATCGAATGTTGGATCAATCAGGGCAGACAAAACAACTAATCTCATTTATCTTTTTCGTTTTTTCTTATTTGCTTTTCTCCTTGATAAATCCAATTACAGATAACTACCAATGCACAAAAAACACATATAACTATATAAATTTTCATTTTATTTCTAATTTTAATTTTGTATTTTCATCTAATTCAAAAACCTTTAAAATCTGCTGGACATTGGTACATAGCCTTCTTAGCTTGTTTAGTCTGCGTTTTCTTTAGAAGATATCTGTTGTCTAGATTATAAATTAAACTCAACTCATTTGTTCCGAATGAGGATGTTCTCAATTGTGAGATAGTAAAATCAATGCTATAGGTTAACTTTAAATATCTTTCATTTTTAAGTGGAAGATTGAGCCCAATGGAAACTATAAAGGCATCATAGCTCTTGCTTGAAAAAGCAAAATTTCTATTTCTGAACCATACTCCTAATGAAACTGGTTTCTTTGAGAAATACATTCCTAAAGTAACTGTTTGAAACTCATTTTGTAATTCATAAATAAAACCGGGTGAAATAATTAAGCTATTCACCAAAATATTCGAATTATAATGAAAAACAAGCTTCATAGGTAAGTAGTCCTTTTCCAATAAAAATGCATCTTTTGGCCTATTCAAATGGTGCATTGCAAAACCAGCTGTATGTGCTGCACGTTTAAAACCTTTATTAAATTTATTACGATGATTAAATCTGATTGCTATTCCAGCATTAAAATCCGGATATAAACTATTATTAAAATTTGGTGAAATAAATTGCGTTGCATTCACTTTTCCATATACCTCATCTAATTGGTCAGAAAAAACCAATCGAGACCAATCAATACTTTTATTTACCAAACCACCTGACGCACCAAACTGTAAAATGAATTGTTTTGTTTCAACAGGTCTATATGAATATGACAAATATCCAGCTTGTGTTCGAAGCATGCCATCACCTGCGGCATCACTAAATCCAAGAACGGAAACGCCCATTTTTTCAATAACTTTCCCTTCAAAAGCGGCAAGAAATGAATTGAATTTACCTGGAATTGGCGTCCATTGATTTCTAGCATTGGCAGTATATGTATATCCATTTCCTATTGCGGTCATAGCGGGATTATAATAGACTCCATTGTTGTAAAACTGAGAAAAATTCACATCTTGAGCTTTTCCTGAAAATGTCAGAAAAAAAGAAATAGAAACCATTAAAAATCTTAGAACATTCATAATTATCTATCTTATTACTGTAACAGTACCTGATCTTTTGATCTTATTCGTTTTCATATCATTTCCCTCCCAGATAGCATTATCTAGGAATACGGCTCTAACCTTCCATACATAAGCATCTTGTTGAACCGAGACTCCATTAAAGGTTCCATCCCAGAACTCAGAAGGCCTTCCGTTAATATCCAAAGCTGTTGTCTGCCAAATAAGATTTCCCCAATCATCGTATATCTGGAGTTCGTATTCTTTTAAGCCAACACCCTTTGGAACAAAATGTGATATTTCAAAGATTCCACTTCCTGGATATATTGCATTTGGAAGAAATAACCCATTAAAAAAGTCGACCACGATATCCATTGCTATTGTATCGGTACATCCAAAATCATTGATGGCTACTAGAGTAGTGTTGTAGGTTCCATAATTATAAAATTGAAAGATGGGGTTTGTTTCAATTGAAGTTGAATCACTCGAAAAGAACCATAAATAATTCGTTGCCCCTTGAGACAAATTAGTAAACTCAACAGTACCGTTCAGTGGGTCTGGGATTTGAACATTAACATATTCGAAATTAGCGACAGGATCAGGATTTATTGTAATTGAAAAATTACTTACAAGAGTGTCACCGCATCCACCAGCACCAAATGCAATAAGAGTAATAAAATAATTTCCGGGGTCAGTATATGCATAATTAACAGGAGTTCCAGACAATATTGATCCGTCTCCCATTATCCAGTTAACTGAATCTGCAAATAAACTCTCAGATGCAAAAAATAGAACATCATTTGCACACGCAACACTTGCCGGAAGCTGGAATTGTGCAACGGGTGTCGGATAAACGGTAATGGTTTCATTATATTCTGACTGACAACCATACATGTTTTCAGCAACCAATGAAATAAGATAGGTCCCCGGATTAGTATATGTTACTGATGTATTCGTATTGGAGGAAGTTTGTCCATTCCCGAGATCCCAGGAATAATTGATTGCGCCAGATGAGTTATTAGTCATTGTAACAACCACAGGAGTGTAGCAAGTATTCGATGAAACAAAAGTGAAATTTGAAACCGGAACAGGATGCACCGTTATTGACACAACACTCGTGTCGCTGCAACCAGATGTGCTTTCAGTGATAAGTTGCACCTCATAAGTGCCAGGAACAGTAAAAATATGACCCGGACTGATAGCTGTGGAACTATTACCGTCACCAAAGTTCCAGGATTGATATGCTGCATTGCTGCTCGAATTGGTAAACTGTACATTGAATGGGACACAACCAAAAAGTGCATTTGCAGTGAACGACGATATCGAATTCTGACTAACTTGAACAATCTGTATAACACTATCGACGCAGCCATTTGTTAAACTTGTACCTACCAGGGTCACTGAATAATTTCCAGGCTGGGAATAAGCATATTGAGGATTTGTCAAACCTGAGGTGCCTCCGTCTCCAAAAGTCCATGATGAGTTGGCTAAATTCGAAGATAAATTCGTGAAGGTAAACGGTTCGTTAATACAAACTGAGTCAGGAGCAACACTAAAATTAACTTGAGGAGCTGGGTACACGACAATACTAGTGACCATCGTGTCAAATGCACATCCATCATTAACAAAAAGGGTTACATCATAAGTTCCAGGATTCATGAACGTATGAGTCGGATTTAATTGAGTTGATGTGTTGTTATCTCCAAAATCCCAGTTATAAAATGTACCACCTATGGAAAACTGTGTAAAATTGACCGTAAGGTTCTCACAACCAGTCGTTACACTGGAATTGAAAAATGCCGTAACTGTGTTCGGGAATACCGTAATACTGTTTGAGGTCGAGTCAACTCCACATTCGTTTTGAACAACAAGAGAAATAGTGTAAGTGGATGATGTATTTCCTGTTACAAACGTCTCTTGTATTAAATTGGCCGAACTGGTAGAAGTTGAACCGTTTCCGAAATCCCAGAAATAACTATCAGGAAGTCCACTACTTAGGTTAGCCATACTGAGCAACAAAGGGGAACATCCTGAGTTGACATTTGTCCCAAAGAGCGCAATGGGCTGTGGCATCACAATTATCGAATCAAGGTAAGCTGAAGCCCCACAATTATTGGTTACTGTAAGCTGAACATAGTAAGTGGTATCAATCCCTATCGCTGATCCGTATAACTGAGTCCCCGGGTCCAAAGAACTACTTGTTTGCCCGTTTCCTAAACTCCATGAATAGTTCAAGCCTGATCCAAGGGAATTATTTACAAAACCTGTAGAAATTGGACCGCAAGCCGAATCAACAGCAATTGTAAAGTCTGCTGTAGGCACATCCCTTACTTCAACCGTGTTTGTCAAAGAGTCAACACAACCGAATGGGCTTGTTATAACTAGTTGAACATCGTAGAATCCAGGAGCAGAATAAATATGCGTTTCTGAGAAACTCGAAGACGTGACACCATCTCCGAAGTCCCATTGAGATGAGGCAACAAACGTACTTGTATTGGTGTATGTTTCTGACTCCCCCTGACAAATTATCGGATTGTAGTTGAACGATACGGAAGGCAATGGATGAACAGTTGACAATAAAGTATCCCTGTTCAAACAACTTGTCAATGGATCACTGTATGTGTAAACTATAGTATGCACTCCAGTTCCGGCTATACTTGGATCAAAGGTCCCAGATGCACTGTTCGTTATTCCTGTTCCTGACCAAGTCCCTCCGGAAGGATTTCCAATAAAATTCAAAGAATTGTCGGATAGACAGAACGACTGATCAGCACCTGCACTTACAATCGGTAAGGCATTCACAGTGAAATTCATTGTATCTCTGGTAAGACAGTTTCCTACCCCTAGTGTATATGTCAATCCGAAAATGCCACTTGAGGCAGGAGTAAAGACACCATTTGGAATAACTCCTGGACCCGACCAAGATCCGCCAGCAGGTAATCCAGTGATAACAATTGGAGGGTTCCCGATACAAATTGCCAGATCAGGCCCAGCATTTGATAGCGTTGGAGAAATCACTGTAATAATCTTCACATCTGAATTTGAACACGTTGTTGGCAGAACAACAGTATAGGTCACGGAATAAGTTCCTGTTCCTGCTGGTGTAAATAGGCCTGTTGGACTTATCGAAGGTCCTGACCAGGTCCCTCCTGCGATCGTTCCTGTCATTTGAACTGGGATTGGCTGATCACAAAGAGTTGTATCATTCCCTGCATTCACAACAGGTAATGGGTTAACGGTAACTTGTGCAGTGCCTATATTGCTGCAACCAAAACTCGTTGTTCCACTAACAGTATAGCTTGTTGTTGTTATTGGTGTTGCTATCGCACTCTGACAAGCCGTGCAACTCAGTGTTGGAGATGCTGTCCAGTTATAAGTTCCTCCTGCTCCTGTTGCGCTCAAAGCAGCACTTTGTCCAACGCAGATTGTTGCATTATTGGCACTAATTGTTGGCTGTGGATTCACTGTGATTGCCGATGTAACGGTTGCAAGACATGTTCCCGCACCGATTGAATAAGTGACTGTATGCGTGCCAACTCCCGCTACCGATGGCGTAAATGTTGGATTGGTAACACCAGTTCCTGACCAAGTACCTCCCGCTGGAGTTGAAGATAATACAGTATTCAGATTCACTGCAGCGTTATTGACACAGATTGAATACGTCGGAAGGGCTGTTGGAAGAACCGCTGGGCTTACGGTAACCACGGCGATATCTGTATTCTGGCATCCAGTTGAAGGATTGGTATACAAATATTGTAAATTGGAAGTCTCTGCGCCATTTGGTGTAAATACTCCTGAACTTGTGATGTTTGGTGAACCGCTCCAGATTCCGCCTGCAGGTGTTCCAACAAAGGTATACGTGATTGGCTGATTGCACAAGCTAACATCTGGTCCTGCACTTACTATAGGAAGTGGGTTTACAGTAACCGTTGCCGTAGCATTATTTATACATCCAAATGTTGTTGTTCCAGAAACAGTATAGGTTGTTGTTGTTATTGGTGATGCTATTGTTGTTTGACAAGCAGTACAAGACAAGCTTGGAGATGCAGCCCAGCTATACAAAGATGGATCGCCTGTTCCAGATGCTGTCAAGTTCGCACTTTGTCCGACACAGATTGTTGCATTGTTGGAACTAATTGTCGGTTGAGGGTTGACAGTGATAGCTGATGTAACGGTTGCAAGACATGTTCCCGCACCGATCGAATAAGTGACCGTATATGTGCCAACTCCCGCTATGGATGGCGTAAACGTTGGATTCGTAACACCAGTTCCTGACCAAGTACCTCCCGCTGGAGTTGAAGATAAAACAGTATTCAGATTCACTGCAGCGTTATTGATACAGATCGAATACGTCGGAACGGCTGTTGGAAGAACCGCTGGGCTTACAGTAACCACGGTGATATCTGTATTCTGGCATCCTGTGGAAGGATTGGTATACAAATATTGTAAGTTGGAAGTCTCTGTTCCGTTCGGTGTAAATACACCCGAACTTGTGATGTTCGGTGAACCGCTCCAGATTCCTCCTGCAGGGGTTCCAATAAATGTATAAGTGATTGGCTGATCACACAAGGTAACATCTGCCCCCGCATTAACAACAGGTAGTGGATTAACGGTAACTGTTGCAGTACCTGTATTGCTGCAACCAAAACTCGTTGTTCCTGAAACAGAATATGTTGTTGTGCTTAAAGGCGTTGCTATCGTACTCTGACAAGCCGTGCAGCTCAGTGTCGGTGATGCTGTCCAGTTATAAGTTCCACCTACTCCTGCTCCTGTTGCGTTCAAAGTAGCACTTTGTCCGACACAGATTGTTGCATTGTTAGAGCTAATTGTAGGCAGAGGATTTACAGTGATAATAACCTGATCGTTTACAGCTAAACAAGGTCCGACTGGATCATTTGTGGTTAGAGTAAGCGTAACATTTCCCGACGTGATTGACGGAGTATACGTTGAGGTAAGACTTGTTGCATTTGAAAAAGTACCTGAGCCCGCTGTCCAGGTCGAAGTAGTAGCAGAGCCACTGATTGAACCATTCAACGTAACCACACCTCCGGCGCAAACAGCCTGATCACTATTCGCATTAACAACCGCCGGTTGTTGCACAATTACATTGACCGTATCGTTTTTGGTACAACCATTTACTGCAGTTCCTGTAACAATATACTGAGTTGTCGTCAATGGTGTCGAAATGACTGAATTTCCAGTAGTCGTGTTAAGATAGGTCGAAGGTGACCAAGTATAAGTACTGGCGCCAATAGCAGTTAGTGTAGCGGATGAACCGAGACAAATCGTATTATCTAATCCCGCATTTGTTGTGGGTAAGGCGTTCACCGTGACTGTTGAGGTTATTGTCGTGGTGCAACCGTAAGTATTCGTACCAATGACGGTATACGTTGTGGTTGCGGAAGGCGACGCCGTTGGATTTGGACAGTTCAGACAACTGAGTGAAGGAGATGGATTCCAGTTATATGTACCACCAACCCCAGCTCCATTTATCAGTAAGGATGCTGTTTGACCGAAACAGATCGTTGGCGAGTTTACAGTAAGAACAGGCTTTGGATTGACCGTCACGAGCACAGTGTCTTTTGTGAAACAACCGGGAGTTGTTGTCGCAGTTACAACATAAGTATAAATAACTGGAGCGGCTGTCAGATTCGTAAGTGTAAGAGTTGGATTTGCGGCCGTTCCTGAACTCAAACCGGTTGAAGGTGACCAAGAATAGGTTACACCTGCAACGGATGTAGAGCCGATTGGGGAATTGCCTCCACTGCAGAATTGTACATTGTTTCCTGCATTTGCAATTGGCGGAGCAGTAACAGTCAAAGGAGTGCTAGCTGAAGTTGTTCCACATCCATTGGTAGCCTGAAGAGTAACTGTATAGCTTCCAGCTGTTGGATAAAGCACGGCACCCGGCACCGCAAGCGTTGAAGAGGAAGGAACACCTCCTGTCAATGTCCAATTGTATGCATCGACACTTTCGTAACAACTGTTCACAGTTGCGGTTGGTGAAGTGGTGGTTCCTGCACAAATAGATGACAGTGGATTCAAGGTAATCTTTGGTGCAGCTTCTCCTGTTGCAATCTGGTTGACGAAATACGTCCCACAAGAGTTTACCATTGTTAGTCTTACCGTATACGTTCCCGATCCGGAGAATTGAATACTAGGTTGGGTGCTACTGGAAGTTGTACCTCCTGTAAAACTCCATGTTCCGGCTGATGGAAGACAGGTACTGCTGTTGAAGAGCACGCTCCAGGTTGTTGCTACAGAACAGGTATTCAACGTTGTTGAAGTATTTGATACCGTTGTAACGAAAGGAATACAATTCATAGGACTGACCAATGTGAAATTTGGAACAGGCGGAACTTCGATACATACTGTTGCAGTATGTGTGGTTGTTGAACAAGAATTTGAAGTGGTGAGGGTTACAGTATACGTTCCAGGAGTAGTATAAGTATGCGTTGGATTGGTAAGTGTAGAGGAATTGACCGTTAACAAAGCAGAACCATCTCCGAAATTCCAGGTGAAGGTGGTAAATTTTGAACACGTTGAATTGTTTCCTAGAATGGTTGTATTGGTGAAAAGAACGGACGTATTAACACATCTGTTCGTAGGAACGGTAAAATTTGCCACCGGCCCGTTGAATACTTTGATCGGTGTCACACTCGTAAATGAACTGTCACAAAAATTAGCGGCTTTAATACTCAATGTAAAGGCATTTCCCGGTTGCCCGCATGAAGTTGCAACATAGGTATGACAGACCTGCGCTGGTGGTGGATGTGTATAGGTTACAAGAGGTGTTCCATCTCCAAAATTGACAACATAGATCGTTGAGGAGTGATTACTAGCATAACTGCTGAGGGGAAAACAAATAGTGACCGGTCCACACCCAATCGTACCACCTGGGTTTGCAACTCCAATCGAAGGATTGGTAATATTCGCCACAATATAATTAGCTGTATCCGAGCAACCATTTGTCCCAGAAACAATAAAGCTCAGGTTGTACAGATCGATCGCATTATAGGTATGCGAAATTCCTCCACCAGGAAATACAGCAGAAGAATAGTTGGTAGATCCATCACCCCAGATAATGGTGTAATTATTTGCGGAACCAATCGTGGCATTGTACACGTTCATAGCAAAGCTTGATCCAGCGCAATTCTGGAAATTACTCAAGGGATCTATTAGTGCAGCCCCCGGCGTTTGAAGCACCGTTATGTTTTGTATCACTGTATCTTTGCAACCGGCAGCATTAGTAGCAATCAGTTGAACACTGTAAGTTGTGGAACCACTTCCTAACGTTTCGAAAATATGAGAAGGATTTTGCTGTGAAGAAGCATTCAAACCACCTGAAGTTGGATCACCAAAACTCCATTGATAGGATTGAATACCCGCAGGCGATGTTGGACTGAATAGAACAGGAAAATTTGAACACGTGCCTGTCGGTGAAAAGGTAAAGGATGCGTTTGGATCTGCTGCAATAATAACATCCACTTGATCGATGGCAACACAACCAACACTATCTGTAACAGTTAATGTATACGTGGTATTGACGGTTGCAGAAGAAATTGGATTTGGGCAGTTTGTGCACGACAAGCCAACAGCCGGCGACCACGAATAGGTCAAAGGTCCATTGCCAGTGCCAGAAGTCAATCCGCCGATACTTGTTCCTTGCTCGCTACATTTCGTAATGTCTAAACCTGCATCTGCAGAACATTGAGCCAAACTGTATAATGAAGGGGAAAAAACGATAAAAAGAGTAGTCACCAAAGTACTTAGGCGAAATGAAAAAGAACGCGGATACTTGAATAAATAAGTGTTATTTTTACACCTTAGAACTGATCTTAATCTTTTATTTTTATTTTTTATTAAGATTATCATAGATGGTGAATTGTAAATGGTTATGAATTTTCAGAATCTTATTAATCATTTATTCAGTTCTTTAAGGCCACTTATGCACCCAAACTCCTTCTGCCACATTTTTGTATTGCTCTTGTCCAGCAATTCCCTCTTCAAGTGTTTTGTAGTCTTTAATTCTTACCAAGTAATAGCCATTGAATACACCAATCACTACCGCTTCATTCATGCCTTTCGCTTTTAGTTGCTCAACAAAGCGATCTGCATTTTCACGGTACACAAAACCACCTACCACGACATGAAAATGTCTATCTGGATTAATTGTTTCCATAATAGGTTTTGGCTCATTTCCATTTTGTTTTTTTGCATCATCTTCTGCCTTCAAACTGCGCAATGCATCTGCAAGAATTTTGTTGTCTGCCTTCGTAATTGCTTTACCTTCCAAAAGCATTCTGATAATAGCATCCAAACGATCAATTCGCTCATCCAATTCTTTGTAAAGCTCATCTGCATTGACATTTCCTGATCCACCACCTTTTCTGTCTTCGTTGAATATATTGTACTCTGTATTGTTGTTATGAATTACCGTGCTGTCTCCTTCATTGATAATCGTTGAGTTATTCTGGTTGCGATCTAAGCCACCTTCCACTTCATCAACCATGATCAATTCGCCTTTGTCATTGAATTTTTTCTTTTTCACATTTCTGCGTTTTTCAATGATGAAGAACGACTGATAAAACCCATCCATTCCATCATACAGATCCATAGGAATATGGTTCTGTGCAATGTAAAAACGATCACCAAGCACATCTTCATCCATA
>VFKM01000016.1 GCA_009885545.1 Flavobacteriales bacterium | reverse complement strand
TTTATCCATGTTGATAGCGCTTGTTTAGAAGCTGATTTTTCTTCGCGAACCATTCTTAAAACTTTGCGCGTTGTCGACAAAATATCTTTTCGAATCGGTTCAAATGCTTTTTCTAATGATTCTATTTCTTTGTTAATGAAAGCTGCGTTCGCGCTGTCATTACTCACAGCCTTCATCAAAGTAATTGCTTCAGAAATATCATTTTTAAAATCATCTGTGAATGCCTTCCAAGCATGATTTTTTTGAGTTCTCACGCTCGCTTTTGCTTCTTTGTGAATTGCTTCTAATTCTTCTTCTGTTGCTATAGTTTGATCGTCAGCATTGAATGCCAAGATCCAAGATTTGAATTTATTGATGCAGTCGAAATCAGATTCCCATTGTAATCTTTCCTCTGATTTATAACGCTCGTGTGAACCAGAAGTTGAATGTCCTTGTGGCTGATTTACTTCTTTTACATGCACTAAAACTGGAATATGTTCTTCACGTGCTAAAGCAACTGCTTTCTCATACGTTTCACATAAATGTGCGTAATCCCAACCTTTGGTAATGAAAATTTCATAACCTGGTTTGTCTTTAGTACGCTGCATTCCAGCTAAAGCTTCAGAAATACTTCCTTTCGTTGTTTGAAGTTCTCTTGGAACTGAAATTCCAAAACCATCGTCCCAAACAGACATCACCATTGGTATTTGCAAAACACCAGCAGCATTTATTGTTTCCCAAAAAGGACCTTCTGAAGTGGATGCATCACCAATTGTTCCAAATGCTACTTCATTTCCACCGTTTGTAAACTTTTTGAATTTTTCTAAATCTTTTAAAGTTGGGTGATTTCTATAAATTTTTGATGCTTGAGCAAGACCTAACAAACGAGGCATTTGACCAGCGGTAGGGGAAATGTCTGCAGAACTATTTTTTTGTTCCATCAAATTTTTCCATTCTCCATTTTGATCTAAGTTGCGTGTTGCAAAATGACCACCCATTTGTCGTCCTGCCGATTGAGGTTCAACAACTTCGTCTGTATGAGCATATAATCCAGCAAAATATTGTTGAACTGTCAATTGACCAATTGCCATCATTAACGTTTGGTCTCTATAATATCCTGAACGAAAATCGCCGTTTTGAAATTGCTTCGAAAGTGCTATTTGTGCAAGTTCTTTTCCGTCACCAAAAATGCCAAATTTGGCTTTCCCAGTTAAAACTTCCTTCCTTCCTAATAGCGATGCTTCTCTGGAAAGACAAGCTAAACGATAATCGTTTAACACTTCAGTCTTGAAAGTTTGGAAATCCAATGATGTTGTTTTTTCGACGGTAGATTCTTTTGTCATAGCTTACTTTTACTCACACAAAGATAATAAAATATGAGATTGAAAATAGTTCGATTATAAGAATGTATTTTCTTAGATTTACAGTATGAATTTAAAGGAGATTTATAAAAAGTATTCGCCTTATTTTGTGGATGTTTGGCAGTATTTAGTCATTGTGTTAATTTTCATTTTAGCCCTCATATTTTTTCTTTAAGCATGGGCTAAATTTTGTATCTTCGTTGAAATTCGATTTCAAATGAAAGGTTACTGCTTATTTTTTCTATTCCTTTTTTCAATTTCAGTCTCGGCTCAAAATAATATCGATTCCTTGTCTCATATTGATTATCAAGCATTGCACAATGCTAATTTAAATGATGTTTGGGGTTATGTTGATGAATTGGGAAATGAATATGCTATCGTTGGAACAAGCAAAGGAACTTCAATTGTTGATGTTACTAATCCAAGCAATCCGTTTGAAGTATTTTGGATTGCAGGTTCTGAATCTATTTGGAGAGACCCAAGTGTCCATGGTGATTACGCTTATATAACAACTGAAGCAGAAGACGGACTTTTAATTATTGATTTATCTCCATTGCCGTCCTCTACTATATTACCAACTTCAACTTATACTGGTCCAATAGGTTCGCCTTGGCAATCTGCTCATACCTGTTTTGTCGACGAAAATGGTTTTGCATATATTTTTGGATCGAACAGAGGAAATGGAGGAGCTATTATGCTAGATGTTCAAACAGATCCAATGAATCCAATTGAGGTAGGTGATTTTGATACTTGGTACGTACACGATGGCTTCGTGCGAAATGATACGATGTACTTAGCTCATATTTCAGACGGATTTTTTAGTTTAGTAGATGTTACAGTAAAGAGTGCACCAATATTACTGGGAACAAAATCAACTCCAAATAATTTTACGCATAACGTTTGGCCCAGTGATAACGGACAATTCGCGTTTACTACAGATGAAGTATCTGGTGCTTTTATAGCTTCTTATGACATTACAGATCCTTTGAATATTTTTGAAGTAGACCGAATTCAAAATTCTCCTGGTCAAGGCGTGTTGCCTCATAATACACACGTGTTGAATGACTATTTAATTACCAGCTACTATTCTGATGGGATAATAGTTCATGATATCAGTCATCCTCATAATGTAATAAAAGTTGGATCGTATGATACCTATCCAACACAAACCAATGGGTTTGATGGTTGTTGGGGAGTGTATCCATTTTTACCTTCAGGAACAATTCTAGCTGCTGACATCACGGAGGGTTTATTTATTTTAGGACCAACTTATACTAAAGCTTCTTATCTTGAAGGTGTAATTACCGATGCGTCAACCTTGGGACCTATAAACAATGTTGACATTCAAATTATTAGTAATGACCAAATAGATAACTCTAATACGTTTGGGTCATACGCCACAGGAATTTTAGGCGTTGGATCTTATTCAGTGTTATATTCAAAGGTTGGATATTTTCCACAGACAATTACTGTCTTGTTGACACAGGGTATTATTACAATACAAGATGTACAACTTATACCTATTCCACCTTATAATTTAACCGTGAATGTTTTGGAAGAAGGAACTGGAACACCAATTCCTAACGTGCAAATAAACTTAAAAGCGTCATTAATTGAGCATGTAGGAATAACAAATGGTCTTGGACAGGAAAATTTTGTTTTGTATTATCAAGAGCAATATTTGGTGACTGCAGGAATATGGGGTTACTTCACAAATTGCTATTCTCAAATAATTGATGAAAACACAGTTTCTATAACAATAAATTTAGCAAAGGGTTATAACGACGATTTTACATTTGACTTTGGTTGGACTGTTCTTGGAAATGCAACTACAGGAGTGTGGGAAAGAGGAGAACCTTTCGGGAATAGTGCAGGATCTGCTCCATTGCTTGACGCCGATTTTGATTGTGGAGAAAATGCATATGTGACTGGTAATGATGATGTGCTAAATTCTGATTTGGATGATGTTGACGGGGGACTTACATTGTTGGTTTCTCCTTCAATGGATTTGACCACTTATAGCAATCCTCATTTGAATTTTGCTCGTTGGTTTTATTGTATGTATGGTGCTCCTCCAGATGACACATTAAAAGTTACTATTACAAATGGAATTACATCAGTTGTTGTCGATGAAATTGGTTCAGATGAAAATTATTTTTATCAATGGGTGCCAAAAAGTATTCGAATCTTGGATTATATTCCTTTGACAAATTCAATGCAAGTATTATTCTTTGTGTCAGATAACGATCCAACTGTCAATATAACAGAAGCTGGTATTGATTATTTCTTTATTTCTAATTCAAATGCGTTGGAGGTAAACGAGCAAACTCAACAAACTATTGTGGTCTCACCTAATCCCTTTCAAAACTGGTTGGAAATTAGTGGAATTACATCAATTTGCAAATTTGAAATTTTAAATTTACAAGGTCAATTGGTTCTTGAAGGAAATATAAACCCTTCAGAAAGTAAAATTGACACTACTAATTTCCCAAAAGGTATTTTATTTTTAAAACTCAATAATGAAGTGTACAAGGTTATGAAAGAATAACTGTTAACTAAAATTAAATAGCTTAATTCCTTAAGTTAGGTCTTTGAGTATATTTGTGAAACACAATTAAAAGTAAGTCTTGGAAAGTAATATTGATATATCTATAGTCGTCCCATTATACAACGAAGTTGAATCACTTCCTGAATTACATACTTGGATTCAACGTGTGATGAATGAAAACGGTTTTTCTTACGAAATTTTATTTATTGATGATGGAAGCAAAGACGGCTCATGGAAAGTGGTCGAAAACTTAAGAGTTGCGGATGTTAATGTCAAAGGGATTAAGTTCCAACGAAATTATGGAAAATCGGCTGCCCTCCAAGTTGGATTCGAAGCAGTGATAGGTAAAGTTGTTATTACAATGGATGCGGACTTACAAGATTCTCCTGATGAGATTCCAGGTCTCTACAAAATGATAAATGAAGAAGGTTTCGATGTTGTTTCAGGATGGAAGAAGAAGAGGTATGATCCTTTAACGAAAACAATTCCAACCAAGTTATATAATTGGGCTGCAAGAAGATTGACAGGTATTCATTTACATGATTTTAATTGTGGATTAAAAGCGTATAAAAATGAAGTTGTGAAAAGCATTGAGTTATATGGCGATATGCACCGATATATTCCTCCTTTAGCAAAATATGCTGGTTTCACTAAAATAGGTGAAAAAGTTGTGCAACACCAATCAAGAAAATACGGAACGACAAAGTTTGGAATGAGTAGGTTTCTAAATGGTCCACTGGATTTATTGTCAGTTGTTTTTATGGGCAAATTTGGTAAGAAACCCATGCACTTGTTCGGAGCGTTGGGTGTTTTAATGTTCATTATTGGATTTGGATTTGCTTTTTACTTGGGAATCGAAAAATTATTTTTTCATAAAACTGCACGGTTATTAGCCGAAAGAACAGAGTTTTTCATCGCGCTAACAGCAATGATTGTTGGTGTTCAATTTTTTCTTGCTGGATTTGTTGCAGAACTAATTGGAAGAAACTCTTCTACTAGAAATGTTTATTTAATTGAAAAGCGATTAATAGATGAACAAGTGGGGAATTGATTCGACTTGGACCTTATTTCTTGATCGTGATGGTGTAATTAATGACAGAATCATGAGCGGTTATGTTACTACGATTGAAGAATTCATTTTTTTACCCGATGTGCCTCAGTCAATTGCTAAATTATCCCAACTATTTGGAAATGTATTTGTCGTTACAAATCAACAAGGGATTGCAAAAGGGTTGATGACTGAAAGTAACCTTTTGGAACTTCATTCTTATATGCAACAGTCTGTGGAAAAAGAAGGAGGAAAAATTACTAAAAGTTATTACGCACCTGGAGCCTCCTCACCAAAGAATGAATTGAGAAAGCCAAAACCTGGAATGGCATTATTGGCACAAAGACAATTTGAAGGAGTTGATTTTAACAAATCCGTGATGGTAGGAGATACTGATTCTGATATTTTGTTTGGACAGAATCTTGGTATGAAAACTGTAAGAGTGCAAACCGTTGAACCAATAAAAATCCAAGCCGATATAACGGTTAGTAGTTTAAAAGAATTTACAAAATTATTGATCAAATGAAATTAATTATCATCCTTTTCATAATTTTTTCAGGAGCAAATTTTTACGCTCAAAACGTGACAGATGCCAAAGGTAAAAAGCAGGGCGTATGGAGTAAAACGTATCCTGGTTCTAAAGTTTACCAATACAAGGGTCAATTTAAAGATGATAAACCAGTTGGAACCTTTACGTATTACTATCCCTCAACAAAAGTTAAAGCAATTATTAAACATGATGCTGGAACGAATAGATCCGTTGGATATTTCTATCACGAGAATACTAAATTAATGAGTGCGGGAATTTACCGTGATTTGAAAAAAGACTCTATTTGGCTGAATTTTGTCCCATCTGGTAGGTTAAGCACTTCTGAAACATTCAAAAATGATTCGTTAAATGGTAAAACAACTGTTTATTATGTCCCAGAAGAAACTGGAGAAATTTCAAACCGAATCTCTGGAACAAAATTTTATGTCGCAGGAAAATTAGATGGCGAATATTTGGAGTTTTTTGAAAATGGAACGGTAAAAATCAAAGGGTCCTATTCTGCCGATAAGAAAATTGGAATTTGGTATTATTATCATCCTAATGGAAAAAAAATGATGTTGGATCGTTTTAAAAATGGAGTCAAACATGGTTGGGCATTTGGTTATGACGAGAAAGAATTAGAAATTGGTCGCGTCTACTATTATTACGGAAGACGTTTGGAAGGTAAAGAACTCGAACATCAGCTAGCTGAATCCAAAGAAAAAGGAATCAATCCCAACGATTAAAGCTTTTTTTTCATATTTTCGTTAGAAGTATGAAAATGTATCGAGTATATATAAGTTTAGTTGTTCTTGTTTTGGTAGCAATTGCTTCTTGTAAAAAACAAGATCCTGCTCCAAAATTCCATTATGATTATTTTGATTTAACTCAGGGTCGTTACATCGATTATGATGTGATGGAAATTAATCACGATGTAACTTCAGCAATCCAACATGATACTTCTTATTATCAATTACGAACGTTAATTGGTGATACAGTAATTGATAATCAAGGAAGAATAGCACGTAAGTTTATTCGGTACGCGCGTCCAAATTCTGCGGGAACATGGGGGCTTATTGATGTTTGGACTGCAATAATAACTGAAAACAGGGCAGAGTTAATTGAAGAAAATCAAAGAATCATCAAATTAGTTTTTGCCCCAACAATTTCAAAAGAATGGAATCCAAATTCCTTCAATATGTACCCTGAACAATCATTTTATTATGGAGATATACACGAACCATACACATTGGGGGCATTATTTTTTGATAGTAGTTTAGTTGTTATACAAGAAGAAAATGAACCAAATTTAATTGAATATAAAAAGCAATACGAAGTCTATGCAAAAGGAGTAGGTTTAGTTCATAAGTATTTCAAAGACTTGACAATTGCTAATTTTGACACCTTGAATATTAAACAAGGGAAAGAGCTTTTTTATACGTGTTTTGCATACGGATTCCAATAGCGCTTTGTTAAGATGATTCAGTATCTTTGAACCGTATGAAGATTTCAATTTTCTCTGCTTTTTATCCTTTTAGAGGTGGTATAGCTCAATTTAATGCACGATTAGTGCGTTCGTTGGAAAAAGAAAATGAAGTTTCAGCTTTTACCTTTAAAAAACAATACCCTAATCTCTTATTTCCTGGAACAAGCCAATTTGTAGGAGAAAATGATCTTGTTGATAAAATCGTAGCAAAACGAATTGTCAGCACATTTAATCCTTTAACATATTTGGGAGCAGCGAATGCAATAAAAAATTCCAATCCGGATGTTTTTATTACAAATTATTGGATGTCTTTCTTCGGGATTTTTATGGGTGTATTCGCTTCGAAGCAATCTCCCGAGACAAAGAAAATAGCAATCATTCATAACCTAATTCCTCACGAAAAACGCTTTTTTGACAAATGGTTAAATAACTATTTTTTAAAGCGCTACGATGGTTTTGTGATAATGTCTGAGAGTGTTAAAAAGGATCTTTTAGCAAGTAAAACTGATGCGAAGTATATTCAGTTGAATCATCCATGGTACGATCATTTTGGATCGAAAATCTCAACACTTGAAGCGAGAGAAAAATTAAAAATTTCACCAACAAAAAAAACGATTTTATTTTTTGGATTAATAAGAGATTATAAGGGGTTAGATGTTTTGATTGATGCGTTTTCAGGATTAAATGATGAATATCAATTAGTAATTGCTGGAGAAGTATACAGCAATTTACAGAAATACGAGGAGCAAATCGCTGAATCAAAATCTAGGGATAGAATTTTCTTTGTTAATCAATATATTCAAGACTCAGAAGTACAGATGTACTTTTCAGCAGCAGATGTATGTGTATTACCGTATCGTTCTGCTACGCAATCAGGAATAACAGCAACATCTTTTCATTTTGAAGTCCCAATAATTGCTACAAATGTTGGTGGATTAAATGAGTCAATTGGAATAACGGAATTAGGTTTGATTGTCGATGAACCAAACCCAAAATTGCTACAAGAAGCTATATCTAACTATTTTGAAAATAATTTAAAAGAAAAATTCCAAATTAATATTCGAAAAGGAAAGGAAAAGAATTCTTGGGATAATTTTGCTAAAAGCCTGATTTCGTTTAGCAAAACAATATAAATAGCATTTAATTTAGAAATTATTGGGACTCTGAAATTTACCATGTTGATAAACTTGGTAAATACCTCATAAACTTTATTGACATTAATAAACGTAAATTCTATATTTGCAGGCTTAATAAATAACTAACTGTTTTACGAACATGCGTAATAAAGGATTTTTTTGGTTTATCACGATA
>VFKM01000131.1 GCA_009885545.1 Flavobacteriales bacterium | reverse complement strand
TTGAGAAAAACATAAAAAATCTAAAAGGTTCTTCACATCTCGTAAAGGATGGAGCTGTTCAAACAGCAATTCGAGTTGGCCGTATGTTGTTCAATAAAACGCATGAAGATTACAACGATTTCTTGATTCTGAATACTATTTTTGGAGACTATTTCGGAAGTAGATTGATGTCTAATATTCGTGAAGACAAAGGTTATACCTACGGAATTGGAACGATGGTAGCTGAACTTCATAATGTTGGTTATTTTATCATTGCAACGGAGGTTGGGAAGGACGTGAAAGATGCAACCTTAATAGAAATTCAGAATGAAATAACTCGATTGCAAACAGAACTAGTTGGTGAGGATGAATTGAATTTAGTGAAAAATTATTTGATGGGTCAATTACTAAAAAGTGCAGATGGGCCTTATTCAATGACTGATTTATACATGAGTGTTGAGCCTTATGGGCTAGATTTAGATTTCTATAATAAAGCAATTGATTCATTGAACAATATAACACCGAAGCGTATCCAAGAATTAGCAATTAAATATTTAAATTGGAACGACATGACAGTTGTCTCAGCAGGGTAGCAACTTTGAATGAGTTTAAGCGTCTTTATACTATCTAAACAGATCAATCGTTATTGACAATATGTTAAAGTTTATTTTGATTTTTTCTTTTATTCTTGGGATGTTTTTTCATTCTAAAGCTTCTCATGTTATGGGTGGAGAAATAACGTGGAAATGTCAAGGAGGAAACTATGTGTTTACATTAACTTTTTATCGTGATTGCGACGGAGCTGAAGTCAACAGTATTTCCGAAATCATTCAAGTATGGAATCATCCTTCTTTAGTGAATATTACTTTGCCATTTGTTTCTAGAATCGATATATCACCGACATGTAATCCTGTGATTGGATCTCCTCCTCAATTAGATTGTGGAACAGGAGTGGGAGGAGGAAATGGAATTGGCGCAATTGAAAAAATCACTTATCGTAGTGCACCAATTGTTATTTCAGGAATACCACCTCCTAATGGTTGGGCATTTACTTATGACAATTTCTCAAGAAGTGGAGCGTTAACCAATATCACAAATCCATCAATTTACGGAATCACAATTGCAGCAAAAATGTATGCAATTCCTGGAGGAACTTTAGGTTGTGTCGATTCATCACCAATGTTTTTGCAAGAACCATATCTTGTTAGTTGCGCTGGAACTCCATTTCAATACAATATGAATGCTGTAGATCCTGACTTAGATTCATTGTCGATAGATTTTGGTATTCCATATAATTATTTGAATGCTGGAACATATAACCTTCCGATCAATCCAATTCCTATACCTTTTGAGTCTGGATTTTCTTATTCATCACCAACTCCAAACACAAGTTTAAATCCTTCAAATGTGCCAGCAGCTATTGATCCAATAAGTGGTGAATTGACTTTCACTTCGTTTACTGTTGGCAATTATGTCGTAAAAGTGCTTGTTAAATCGTTTCGTCTTGGTGTTTTAATTGCTGAGGTTGAGCGTGAAATGCAATTAATAGTAACGGCCTGTACAGGCGTAAATAATCCTCCAATTATCAATGCGCCTTTTGGAGGTGGTTTATTTGAAATTACAGTTAATGCTGGTACATTAGTCAATTTTAATTTATCTTCTACAGACATCGAAGTGTTACAAGACGGTTCGCCTCAAAGTAATCTTTTGACAGCTTCAGGTCCAATGTTTGGAACGAATTTCACAAGTGCTTTAGGTTGTGACATAACGCCCTGTGCGACGTTAAATGCTACACCAATAATTTCAGGAATTCAAGGTGTTTCCTCTACGTTTGATTGGCAAACAACTTGTGATCATATAGTAGGGGCAGATGGATATGCATTGGATGTAATTCCTTATAACTTTGTTTTTAAAATTCAAGATGATTTTTGTCAAGTTCCCAAAGTGAGTTATGCAACAGTAACTATAAATGTTGTCAATCCAGGAGTTATACAAGCACCAGCAATAAACTGTATACATTCTGATGCTGCAGGAAATGTAACCATAGAATGGAATTCAGTTAGTAATCCAACCGGATCATTCGTCGAATATCAAATTTTTTCTATTCAAAATGGGCTACTTGCAACATTGCCATTAATTGGAACGAACTCATGGACAGATCCTTTAGTTTCGGCGGAAAGTGATTATTACATAACAGTAGTTTCTGGCTGTTCTGGAAATACAATACGTTATAGTGATACGATTACTAATATTTATCTTTCTGTTTCAAATCCAGTGGATGGTACGGCGGTTTTGCAATGGAATGATCCTTTGGTTAATCCGACGGCAAATATGAATGATTATTATTACATCTATCGTGAGTATCCACTTGGAACATGGACGTTATTGGATAGTGTTCCTTATGGATTAGTTTTTTATAGAGATACCATTGACATTTGTGATGCTTTTTTGAGTTATCAAATCGTATTACCTAATCAACCTTGCAATTATACATCAAACGCTCCAGGAGATAATTTTGAAGATATAACAACACCTGATATTCCTATTATTGCATCTGTGAGTATTGATACCTTAACAAATCAATTGAATATATCCTGGAATCAGAATGCACAATCTGATACATATGGTTATGTAATTTACGCAATGGGACTAGATGGGGATTTATATGTACTAGACACTGTTTGGGGTTTGACAAACACAACATATAGTTATAGCCCTGATATTTCTGTTGGGCCATTAACATACTCCATTGCTGCGTTTGACTCTTGCTACACCTCATCAGTTCCGCCAACTTTTCAATCTTCTGCTCGAGCTGAGATAAGTACAACGATGTTTCTTGAAACCGACCTTTTAATTTGTAATAATGAAGTTGTACTTTCTTGGACACCATATGTTGGATGGAATACTATTGCGTCATATGAAATATTTGGCCAAATAGTTGGTCAAGGATGGGTGTCGTTCGGTACAACAACAAATACTACTTTTACAGCGTCAGCACAAGCATTACAAGATTACTGCTTTTTTGTTAAAGCTACGTCGGATATAGGAAACACTTCTTTTTCCACCCGATCTTGTATTACAATTGTCGCACCTTCTGAGCCATTATTTCATTATTTAAAAGTGGCAACTGTGGATGGAAATCAAGTAGAATTGAAACATTTAATTGATATAACTGGTGGAGTAACTGCAATTTCATTTGAGAAAATGAATGCTGCAGGAGTATTTGAAGTAATTGCTCAAATACCAGCAACCTCAAATAATTTGACTTATACAGATACTGATGTTGATGTAAACAAATATAGTTATACATATAGAGCTCGGGTTATTGACAGCTGTGGTAGACCTGGTTCAGTTTCGAATAGTGCTAAAACGATTCTATTGACTATTCAAAAAGATGACATTAGACTTTTGAATTATCTCAATTGGAACGATTATATTGATTTTGATGGATCTGTTTTAGGTTATAATCTTTATCGCGGAATTGCTGGGGTTTTTAATGGTCCAGTATACGAGTCACTTACAGATGCGCAACGATCGTTTGAAGACGATTTAAACAATGTCACTTTCACTGGTAAAGTTTGCTATTATATTGAAGCAATAGAAGGGGATAATTTATTTAATGCTCCAGAAATAAGTCGTTCAAATACTGTTTGTGAAGTCTTTGAACCAATAATCTATATTCCAAATGCCTTCACTCCAGATGGGTACAATCCGAATTTCAAACCTATTTTGACAAATTTCGATCCTACGGATTATATGTTTACGATTATTGATCGATGGGGCCAAGCTATATTTCAGACAAATTCACCATTAGTAGGTTGGTCAGGTTATATTTCTTTCTCTGGTGAAATGGCAGAAACAGGAACATACATATATATGGTCGAAATGCATGATGGTGATGGACTTGAGATTATAAAACGTGGACACGTGACTCTTTTGAAATAGTTAAGACACGATTATTACACAGAATCATTTTCTATTTATAACTTTACAAAGTGAATCGTATCCTTATTATACAAACTGCTTTTTTGGGAGATGTTATACTGGCAACGCCTGTTATTTCGGAAATGAAACGGTTATTCCCAGAATCAACAATTGATATTTTAGTTAAGAAAGGTAATGAAGTGCTTTTGCAGAATAATCCGCATTTAAATTATGTCATAGTCTTTGATAAATCAAAAAGGAAGTACAAATCAATTATTCAATTGATTGGGCAATTTAGAAGCAGAAAATATGACCTTGTTGTTAATTTACATCGATTCGGAAGCTCAGGAATAATTACGGCACTTTCAGGTGCGAAAAAGAAATATGGGTTTAAAAAGAATCCTTTTTCCTTTGCTTTCACCAAGTCATTTGATCACAACATGGACAATGGCTTACACGAAGTTGAACGAAATTTGAGTTTAATAAAAGAATTTGGAGCGATTGATAAAAAACGACCTGAATTATTTCCAAGTAAAGAGCAATTTGCTAAAACATCTACTTTCACATCAAGTAAATTCTTTTGTTTTGCACCTGCAAGTGTGTGGTTCACAAAACAATTGCCCAAAGAAAAATGGGTTGAATTAATTCAACAAAAATCACACGAAGGAGCAGTTTATCTGTTAGGAGGAAAAGAGGATGAAGCACTGTGCCAAGAAATCATTGATTTGTCGGCAATCACAAATGCACAAAATCTTGCAGGCAAATTAGATTTATTGGAATCTGCTGCATTAATGTCTCAAGCCACTCGGAATTTCGTCAATGATTCGGGACCATTGCATTTAGCTTCTGCTATGAACGCTCCTGTAACAGCATTCTTTTGTTCAACAATACCGAGTTTTGGATTTGGTCCATTATCAGAAGATTCAGACGTTAAAGAAGTAAACGACTTAAATTGCCGGCCTTGTGGTTTACATGGTCATAAAGTATGTCCAAAAGAACATTTTAAATGTGGTTTGGAAATCGATTTGTCGACAAAAATTACTTAGTCTTTCGACGACCCACTTTCATAATTTATAAAGTTCTTTTCCAAAGAACATACTGCAATATTTTGTTTTCTTTAGTAGCATCTATTTTAGCTTTTTCTGCCATTTTTGGAACAATTTTTCTCCATTGTTCTTCAGAATATTTCGTTATAGTTTTAAACTTATGGCATTTGCCACAATTTTCATTGTATAGATGATCTCCTTCTGCCACATCGCTAGAAGGGTAGTCTATTGGCATAGTTGGTCCTACAACTTCAGCTGTTTTTGGCGAACATGCAATTAGCAGTGTGATGGCAGAAAATGTAAAGAATAATTTTTTCATGTTAATTTATTTTTTCAAGTGTAACTGTTGTGATACCGCTTTTAACAAAGTTTAATTTTTGAGCGGCCTTTAGGGATAGATCTATAATGTGTGATGAACTCTGACTTAATCGGTCATTGATTTTAACAATAACTGTTGAATCATTTTTTAAGTTTTTCACCAAAATTAATGTTCCAAAGGGTAGGTTTTTATGTGCAGCCGTTAAACTATCTTGTCGAAAAACTTCTCCTGAAGAAGTTCTTTTTCCTTCAAACTTGTTGTGGTAATAACTTGCCTTACCCGTTTGAATACTGGTTTGATAAACAAAACTGCTAGCGAATATTCCAATAAAAACCCAAAAATAGTTCTTCATAATTATCTTAAAGTTCAGCAAAATAGATAAAGAAGACAAGGTGCCCAAACTATTTATGAAAAGATTAACATTTTTTGTTGATTAAAAAATCTTGCAAACAGCGATTCATTTTACGAGATTTACCCTTTCAATTTTAAAAGCAAAATGCAACAACAAGAATATATACAAGCGAATTGCGGACTCATCCCGAAATCTATTTCAA
>VFKM01000023.1 GCA_009885545.1 Flavobacteriales bacterium | reverse complement strand
TTGATGTAAGTGAGGAAGTAGACGAAACATCTGAAACCTTCGGGATTAAGATTACGATTTCGCGCTCTGCTTGCACGTACAATCCTTGTGAGGCGTAAAACAAATTCAATACATTAAATCATGCAACATCACGACAGCACAACTGCAATAGGAACCGTAACCGGGACGGTGTTTACCGTGGCTGCGACAATCGACTCGCACGATTACATGAAAACGGTTATCCTAGCAATCATTGGAGCAACAGTAAGTTTTACCGTGAGCATGATGTTGAAATGGATTTGGAATTTTCTTCAACGGAAGAAAGAACGCAAAGAATAAATTTTATTGGGTAATAATTGTAACGCCACTCGAGTTCCGGGTGGCGTTTTTTGTTTCAGCTTGCGCAGCAGTAATATTAACCCAAAAGAAAAAGGAAAAAAAGAAAGCACTTTCAGAGGGGCTGGATTTTGTGGATGCAAGCTTTTCGACTTAAAAATTTTCCTTTTAAAGAATCGAAAAGTAAAATTGAAAAGAATCAATTAGGAAAAATTTTAAGCGAAACCCGAAGGGCTTGAACTTGCAGAAACGAAAGACAAGTCCCTACTTTGGCTGGATTTTTTTTATTTTATTTGATTGAACTTCTTGGATTCATTCTAACGTTTGGATTGATTGAGAACATCAATAAATTTTTGCAACCCAGATCTCTTTACCTTATTTATTTCATCAAAGTAGCGCATGCTCTTTCTATACCACCAAATTGAGTTGGGGTGCGCAACGAAATCAATTATTGTGTTAAAATCTCGATGTATATAAATGTGTGAATCCTTCTGACAAATTAGGTCCGTGGAAATCGCTTTAAATGCCTTTACTGATGTAAAAATTACGACTCCTGGTTGAATTGTTGATAGTATATGTTCAAATGTTTCTTTTGCAATTTTGTGATCTAAACTATTGGGATTAACTGAATTTTTGTGAAATGCTGGGATCTGAAAATAATTGTACCAACCAATCTCATCCATATCTTTAGGTGTATCTAGTTTACTCAATGCAGATTGCAGATTGATAAAAATCCGATGAGGCTTCTGAGATTTATCAAAAATTTTTTCAAAAATCTCTCGTGTGAAAGTGTTGCATTGTGTTTTCTTATGAAGAGAGTTTACATCATTAGTATAATACCATTCCTCACTTCCAATAATTTCTGTATTCAACGGTACGTAATGACTTTCTGCAATTATTAGAACTTTTGAATCTTTAAATCGAGAACCTATAAAAGGAAGCATTTCTCGATGGATTTCAAAATGTGAATTCTTTAATAGTTCCTCATCAAATTCCTGACTACTTTTCATTTTAATCCTATTTCAGTTGAACAAATCCTGAATCATAACGACCATTAGAAATAAATCTAACTTTCATAATCCCGTCGGTTGAATCAACAATTTCAAGCTGTTCCATTGGTAATTCAGTTATTTCAATAGAATTTGGATTTTGAGTTCGTAAGATTTTGACAACACCATTTTTATTTTGAATATTCTCCTTCGTCTTTCTTGTAATTGGAAGTATGATAAGGTAATAAATGAAAAATGGTATAAAAAGTGCCGAAGCAACAAAACGAATTTTTTTCTTAACCAACTGATATGGACTATTAACATATCTGTCACGTCGAGAGAAAAAATAATCAACAAATTTCCAAGCGAAAAACGCAAGAATTGCACCTATGGCGAAAAGGACAAAATTAACCATAATCAATACGAGTTAATATTACTCATGGTAATTTCAGGCGGCACTGGATAAACCCTTTCTATACGATGAGTATAAAAATTCTTTGTTATAAAATAGGTTATTCCACCAATTACTATACTGAATAGAATATTTGTTAAACTCCTGAAAAAATCATGTTGGTTGACCTTGTCAATTATTGCCCCGATTCCAAAATCAACAATCAACAAAATCAAAAAACAAATCAATGCAACACCTGTAAAGAATTGGATGCCATATTCATTAGATAGTTCTTTTTTGAATAACTCATATTTATTTGCGGGTAATCGATCAAGTTCATCAAATTCTCTTTCCATTTCATATAAACCTTTTTGGTTTTCCTTTAGCTTTTCATTTATGTTCTTTCCGTTCTGACTTTTGTTACTATAACTGCCATCTATGTTTTTACTAATATTTTGTTTAATGGCTTCTTGATGTAAGCGATTTATTTCAGAGTGTCTTTTATTGATTTCACAATTAAGACTCAAAAAATGTTCTTTCTGATCTTGATTCAACCAAAAATCACTTATTGATTTGGCATTATGTTTTTTCTCTAAATTATTCAGGGTGTAATAAGAGCTGAACATCCATACAGTAAGTATTATTGGGTAGATTGCATGATAGGACATGAAAGCGAAAAACAAAAGAATTCCGATTGCTAATAGTAGTATTGTCTTTATGTTCATTATAAATAGTGTTATTTAATTAATTAAATGTACTTAATAAATACTATTTGAATGATAGACTTCCAAGATATTAAATGACATTTCAAAAATATTTTTCGTTTACGAACTGTCTACATTTTAAGGAAAATGCTTTTTATAGTAAATTTTACACCATTGATACAAACTAACAAACATTGCTCTCCTATTGGAACCAGGTTCTGAAATGAATGCTTTGCGACGAATGAAACGTGCATGAAGAATAAACTGATCTTTTGGAAGATTTGATAGAATGGATTTGATGACTGCTGGATTGAGATTGTACATGACCTTTTCGATAGATGGGGAATGTGCAAGAACAAGTAAGCAGTTAGTCCATAATGTCTTTTGCTATCAATATAATAAAGAAACACAATTGTCGTTTATACAGCATGAAAATTATCATCTCTTTTACAATACTTCTAGCTTTGATTGCAACTTCATGCAAAAAAGAAAGTGTACAACCACCTAACAATGATCCACAACCTACAAATTATACGACTCCCTCGACTGTTGGTTCCTATTGGGTATACAGGAATTATATAGTAGATAGCGTGGGTAATGTCACCATGTCTAATGTCACAGATACAATGTTCGTAACAGGTGATTCAATTGTAGGCGGGCATACTTACACAGTGTATGAGGGTGCCTTAGTCCCAAATGCAAACTATAGATTACTTAGAGATTCAAGCGGATTTGTTATAAATGAAAACGGTTACATCTACTTTTCCAATAACAATTTAGGGTCAATATTTGATACTTGGAATGAGCCTGTTTATCCAGGACCTAATGGGCCAATCAATCTAAAAACCCAAATATATATTGAGCCTTCGTTAGAATCAATTTCTGTTCCCGCTGGAAATTTCATGGCATATGTTCGAAAAGATGTAAGTACCGATGAAGCTGGTGGGCCTATTAATGTATGTGGGGATTTGGAATACATAAGAAAAACCCATTATGTTGAAGGAGTTGGTATGGTAAGAGAAGAATTCACTTTCTTCACTGCAATGACACAAATGTGTGAATATCAATATAGAGAGTTGGTCGATTATTATATTGCTCCTTAAGTATTATTTAGACCAGGACTCGAGAAGTTCTGCAGGAGAAAATCCTTTTGAAACCTCATCTATTTGTTTAAGAATAGGTCTTTTAAACATTTCGTATTTGTGAGGGCTATCGATGTTTTTTAATTTTTCGATTATTTTATCAATTGCCGCTAATTGTCCTTCCAAATGGATGAGGTTCATCAATTGTTTGAACTGGTCAGGTTGAAGATTCGGTGATCCTTGAGTATTGATATAACCTGCGAAAAATTTGGTGTAGTTCATACGATATAATTTGTTTTTTTAAAGGTTGTATGGAATACGCCAGACAATAATCATAGGTCTTTCCAAGTGAATCCACAGATGGCTATTTCATACTGCGAAGCTAATCATACAAGAACTTAATCTATTTACGATTACTAAAAATTTTACAATAGAACGATTTGGTTTACTAGAACTGTGTGCAGGAAAACGAAGGGCAAATCATGGAGCCCTACGGAATGATTGCCCGAGTGTGTGGCAAGCGGAATGAAACGGAATGGAGAGTAACGTAATGAGGTTGAATGGAGCGCGTGAGCCGCTGCGAGTTGAGCGAAGGTGGAAGCCCAAAGAGGGATCCGTCAGCCGACGGAGAACGAGGGCGACCTATGTTGGAAACACAAGGGCTTGGCGGAGTTTTTGAAATTCGAAGAAAGGATTTTTCCAAGTGTAGGAGTATTTGGAATGTAGGAACGTAATGGAAAATACGACTACTCTTGACGCACGGAATCTTAAAAATAGAATAACGGTTAAAAGTGCTGTGTGACTGCAGGTACGGAAGGAACACTGCACTAACAGAGGATTTCTCAAAAACTGTGACAAGCCCGCAGCCTGAGCGATTTAGCAGGCGAGCCAAACACAAGCAGCGGTGACACCCCATTTAATACTTCGCGGACGAGAGTAAGGGACGAGCTTCCGGAAGCACATTGAAGGGGTCTGGGGTGGCAGAGAGCTGCGACTGACGACGATGGATGAACAGTCGAAGTCTTTTTAGTGAACAGCCAAAGAGGGAATTCTGGACGACTGGCTAAGTGAACGGTGTTTGCAAGGGTGTAGCGAAGCGAAACTTTGTATTACCCTTGCAAACAAAAAAGCTGAAGCTGTGAAGACAAGGAGGAAGACGATATTTCCTTTTTCTTCAATCTATGCAGTTATAGTGCATTAATCTCACTTTACTTTGCATCAAACGAATTAAACCAACGAACTATGATTATTACAAAAACTACAAGAATTGAACGTGCTAAGAATTCAGCAACACTAGATCAGTTTATGTACTCAATGTTTGATTTAAATATTTATGGAGTTCAAAAAGTCTTGGAAGATGATGGTAATTTTTTAGGTAAATCCAAAATGGCTTTTGTCTCAAACTTGAATTCTAAATTCATTGAATTAAAGGACAAAGATATCTGTGGAATCAATGTTCACTCTGGAATATCCATAGATACACTTCCAGGTTGTGATGTCATCGAAATTCGTTTTGTAACAAATCCAGATCTATTGGATGAAAATGGAATTTTCTTTAGTAAACCTAATGATCCGGCTCAAACTGGAGAACATATTCTTAGATATGTTTTAAAAATGAAAGATGGAAAAATATGTACTATTCGAAGAACTTCAAAATTTATAGCTGTCCAAAATTATGGTGATGAACAATTATCATTCAATTAAAAATATTATTTTAAATTAAATGTTTCTATACGAAAAATTCAGCCATAGAATGGATCTTTAATTTTTGTTCTAAATGAAAGCAAAAAACACAACCTTGTAAATTAAATAATTGCTTATTATTTATTTAAATTAGAAATAGGGGTTTTCCATATGCTCAATATAACAGCGATAAACCATGTTCAAATATTGTTGGAAATAATTGGATTTTAGGATTAACTCTGGATTTTCCCAATATTTCCTTTCTGAATTGTCCAACCGAAGAGAGAAACCTTTTTGACTTAAGGATTGATTGTCAAAATTGTTATGTGATCCAAGATTTCTAAAATATCTAATAGCGACAAATGCATTTAAATAAACTTTTTCATCCTTATTTAATTGAATCGCCACTGGTCTCAAAGCCTTTGGTGATCCTGAATAATAAAAGATGTTTTTGAACATGAATTCTCTTTGAGAAAATTCAATACCAAATGGTTTTTTATTAATAATATCCTGTAACCTGTTTTGGAGCTTTTGTACGTAATCTTTTGATTTTTTATCAGCTACTATTTGAAATCGGAAATTGGTTTTATCAAAGTTGAAAAAAAATCTTTGCCCCTTTTGATAAAAATTTACAGATTTTTTGCTCGGATCCCAACTATGGTCTGAAGCAGAACAGATTAAATCACCTGATTTAACCTTATTTTGAAAGGAGGATCCTTTTGTCGCTGAAATGATTTGAACATTGTCAGTTATCGCATAGAAATTATAGAATTGACTTATGCAGTCATCCCATTTAATCACAATTTTAATACGTTCTAACTTTTCCGTTTCAAAAGGAAATAATTCACTGTTTTCAAAACCAAAAATTGAATTGTAGAGAATTTCCAATTGACGATAAAGGTGAATTGAGTACTTCAATAATTCTCCCTTTTGAAAATAGACTTCAGCTAAACCTGCTTCATGTTGCAAATTTTGAAAAAGCGGCTCTGGAATTTTGGAGAATTTTGTTGCAAACTCTTCAATTCCTCCCTGATAGGCTCTTTGCTGGTTTAAATATTCTTCAAAATTGTGTCTTTCCAGACTAAAAGTCGTAGAAATAGTTTCCAATGAGTGATTTGATTTCTCGGACATGTTATTTTGAATTTAATTGTTTTAACAGAGTCTTGTAAACCCTGTCCTTACCCTTGACCATTTTCAAGAATTCGAGTTTTCCCATTATCACTGCCATGGCATTATCTGTACCTTTTCCGTTTTTGTAATAATGAATCATCACCCTTACCTCTCTAACATACTTTCTGTTGACATTGAGTTTTTCGTTCACTACAATCCCCGTGACTTCTTGCCGTTTGTTTCTGGTCTGGATTCTCGTCTTTGATTTTTTAATTTTAAATTTTTCGGAATGAATAATTTTATTCAATTCCTTGAAAAATTCAGAATCGTAAATGCGTCGATAACCTGAGAATGTAATGTCGTCAGCATATCGTGTAAAAATTTGTTTATGTTTAAGTGCGAAAAGATTTAATTTCTTATCCAAATCAACACAAACGATATTTGAAATAATCGGACTTGTGGCGGCACCCTGGGGTAATTTTCCTTCACAGACAGAAAAAAAGGCAATTAGTTGAGCCATTTCAGTACTAAAGTTGAAAGGGTCATTCTGTAGAGCTAATTTTATTCTTATTGTTCTAACAGAAGGAAAAAAATCAGCCAAATCAATATTTAAAACAAAATTCTTATTTGTATGCAGTTCTGCATTCGTAACAATACTGCGCGCATGAATAAAGCCATGACTTTGCTCACTTGGTTTATAAAATAGAGATAGCAATTTCAAAATCAACCTTTGAATGAACAACAAGTAGTTGTCAGGTGAAGAAATTGTTCTTACACCACCTGATTTCTTAAGAACTTCAAAATGGTTATATTTCTTGTTTATATTTCTGTAATAGTGTTGGAATCGTTCTGCTTCTAATTCAAAAAAGACATCTTTACTTTCCTCCTTCAAAAGTAAATTGAGCACAATGCGAAAGTCTTCAAGAGTTTTCCCTTCTTGAAGTACCTGGCTTATTTGATTTGAATAGTTCTCGCTCATAACATATAAAAAGATGAAGGCTAATTGACGATTTCTCAAAGGTCGCTAGACCTAAATCATCAAAATAAATCTTCGATTTATCCTGACAACAGTCAACAATTATCCGTTAGTGGGACAATTTTAAATGCATTGCGAAACACAACACAGAGTCAAATCCTTGTCAATTAGCCCCTTCATCTTCGGTTTAAATTTACTAAAATTTATACAATTAGAAATGCTCAATTTGGCTTATTCCACGCGTAACGGCAGTGTACTGCCATTTTAAATTTGGAATACCCATTGAATTAATTATAACCTTGTTCCATTCACCACCTTGTGCTTTATGACAAGTAATTGCGTAACCATACATCAATCGAAGTGCACCTACATACTTATCATCTTCAGGATTTTGTGTATTTCTGAAAATGGGGTTTTTAATATACCTCTTATGTGTAAGTTTCAATTCCTTCTCTGTTTCAATTTTAGCACCAAGGTTAGTGACTGATTCTATTAACAAAATATCTTCAAAAACTTCATCCGAAAATAATGGTCTGAATTTAATTGGTACAAAATGCAGATCACTAACATTTTCCATGCTGCCCCATACAACATCAATAATCTCCAATTGATCACCATTATTTAGCACTGCATTATTTCTAGACCAATTTCTAGCAAGCATCATAATGTCACCTTTTTCAATCAGCTGTTTGTGTTTACCGAACAATTCATTTCGGACTAAATCGTTGAAAAACTTGTTGGCTTTATGCGAAACTCCGAGCGCAATAGTCTCAGTGGGACCTTTTGATTTAAGGTTTTTTGAAAAATTCACGGAGGATGCATAGATAGATCTACTCTTAGTCCCACTGATAGTATGTGAAGTAAGACCTTTATCAATTGCATTTCGAATATCTGTAGCATTTTCTAGGATGTAACTGCCGTCTTCTTGTCTTTTGACTTCAGAAAGAACATATACGCTACCTTTCAAAGCATATCTTTTTTCCAGGTATTCATTGTCTAAAGCACATGCCTTTTCTTCTCCAACCGGAGGTAACTGGTATGTGTCGCCAATGAAAATTACCTTGTTCTTTATATTTGCAGTGAAGATGTACTTTATTGTTGAGGACAATACATCAAGCTCAGAACCGAAATTCACTTCAGTTCCTAAAGATTTTGATGATAGCATAGAAGATTCATCAATTATGTAAACCGTTGGATTCGCATCAAATCTTTGCTTCAAGTTAAAGCAAACTTTTCCTGTATCTCGATCAGTGTCCGGAGTAAAAATCATTGCATGGATTGTTGTTGCAGATGAATTCACCTTTTTACCGATTATCCTTGCAGCTCTTCCAGTTGGTGCGGCAATCGAATACGGGTTATCTAAAACATTCAGATAGTCAACTAAAGCTGAAATGATCGAAGTTTTACCTGTACCTGCAGCTCCCTGAATAATTAAAAAATTATCCCCGTTCATCGGATGAATGAAGTTTTCAATTCCATTTAGGACGTTAACCTGATCCTTTGTGGGATTTGAGAATTGCAAGTAATCGAGTACAGTTTTCATAGTTGTTCTGTTTTTAGGTTCTTTGTTGAAGCAAAACTAAAACAGAATTGTGCGACTTATCTGCACAATAAAACAGATCAAATAAATTTAAATCAGCTTACACTCCTGAAATTATTGAAAGACTCGATAATTTTGAAAATTTCATCCGATTGCTGATTATCGAAAATACCGTCTATACCCATTGAATGATAGCTTTTAAAGGGACTGTCGTACAATTTTGTCGGATCAATTTTTCCATTTGTCGTTAAAAATTGTTTTAATGTATCAAGGAACTGAATTTGAATGGAGCTAAGTTGGTATTCATTGATGAAATCAGAAAAAGCTGCATTTACCTTTTCTTCAGATAATCCCATTAAGTCTATAATGAAACCCACTAAATTTAATCTTTTTCCAATTTCTTCTTCAACTCTTGTCTTATTGAAGTCATTGCTAAAAAGTATTTTTTCTAAACCTTCTAATTCGATTTCTGTAATTTTTTCACCTTTTCGAATTCTTTCTATTGTAATGTGATGACTGTTCTCCCTAATAATTTCTTCTAATCTGTTAACCGTGTTTTTAAAAGGAGAAGCTTGATCTTCAAGATTCTTATTTCCTTCTTTTTCAATTACATCGTAAAGATGATCTTCAAAATCACTAGTTACATACTTTTGATCTTCTGGATCTATATATTTCATCAATTCACGGATATTTAATCTGATATCATTCAAATGCCTTATCCCATCATTTTTCCAAAAATCTTCAATTAAAGGCAAACGAACCATTTCTTCTTGCATTTTGATCTCCGGAATAGTCGTTTTTTTAAGTAGCTTTTTTGATAGAATAGCCACTTTTGTAATTGGAACTTGGAATTTAGAAACAAACTCTTCAGTCATGGGTGATTCTATCCTCTTTAGGATTAATGTGTAAAGTAATTTATCGTAAAAACGAGCCAAGTCAGAATCTCCTTTTAAAGGTTTAACTAAAGGTGCTAAAATGTCTGAGATTCGCCTAGTGTCTTTTTTGTCTAAATGATTCCATAATTCACGGTTTTCGCTTCCATATTCAAGCACAGTTTCAATTTTCATCCGAACGTCAAAGCGTCCATAGTCAAGAGTTGAAATGTCAAGATGCAGACCATCCAATAATTCTGTTCGGTACTTTTGTAAATCTTCATCATTTTGAAACTTACCATCTTTCAGGTATTGGGCCAATTGTAATCGAAGATTGAATACAATTTCTGTTAAACTTTTCTGAGATGATCCTTCTATTCCTTTTGGATTTTCAGCGAAAAACTCAAAATTGCCGCATAAATCAAATATTAAAAAGTGTGTTTTATCGTCTCCTTCGCCAAATAAATCAGGTCTTAAACGTGAGCCACGACCAATCATTTGCCAAAATTTCGCATATGACTTGACTGGTTTGTAAAAAACTAAATTAACACACGAAGGTGCGTCAATACCCGTATCCATCATGTCCACTGATATGACAATCTGTGGAAGACGGTCTTTTTCTTCATCGCAAAAACGCTCAATAAACTCTTCAGCCTTTGGCTCTCCATGGGTAATAACCTTTACATAATCATTGCCATAAAGTTCCTTATCCAATTCCATGAACATGTCTTTCAGAAACTGTGCATGCTTTTTGTTTTTGGCGAAAATAATTGTTTTCCCTAATTCATCTCCACCTCTTTTCTTGACACCTAATTCAATGATTTTTTGCAATGTTTGGATTGCTGTGTCTTTATTGAATAGCCATTGATTTAATGCATTACTTTCTATTATTTCATTTCCAGTTGCTTCCTCACCATCCAAAATTTCTTCTTCAAATTGCTCCTGTTCTTCTGGAGACAAATCAGCATATTTAATTCCGTCAGTCAGAAATTTTGTTTTCAACTCAAGGGTTCTGTATGGAACCAAATGTTTGTTATCTACAGCTTCTTCAAATGTGTACGCATCTGTCGGTGTTTTATCCGGCAAACCAAAAACTTCATAAGTATTATGGTCGATACTTTCCTTTGGAGTGGCAGTTAAACCCAGAAATAAAGCGTCAAAATATTCAAAAATTGCCTGGTATTTTTTATAAATAGACCTATGTGCTTCATCTACAATAATTAGGTCAAAATGACCAACTCCATAAAATCGTTCATCGCTATCTTTCGCTCCATCTATTAAGCCCATCATTGTTTGATATGTGGAAAAAGCCAGACGAGCCTCAATGTTATCTTTTTCTTCTAAAAGACTTACACACTTATGTTCGGGCAATAGTTTTACAAAATTTCTTTTTGCTTGGCTTACTAAACTTTTTCTATCAGCAAGAAATAGAATCCTTTTTGCCCAGTTTGCTTCTAACATTAATTTAGATAAGGCAATAGAAGTTCTTGTTTTTCCTGTACCAGTAGCTAACACAAGTAAAGCCCCTCTATTGGTACCAACAAGCTTTCCTTTAGTTTTATCTGTCCCCGCAAAATGTTCAGCAATACTCCGAATTGCTCTCATCTGGTATGAACGACCTGCAATACTTGTATCAATGAATTCATCACGAATATCTTTACGATTTGAACGTCTAAACATAACTGTTTGCAATTCTTGTTTTGTATAGAATCCATGTACCGGACGTGAACCTTTATAAAATTGGTCGTCCCAAAGGTATGTTTGAAAACCATTTGTATAATACATAACAGGTCTCTTGCCATACATTTGCTCCAAACAATCGGCGTAAAGTTGCGCTTGATTTTCACCCTTTGATGCGTTTTCCATCGTTTTTTTTGCTTCCACCAAGGCTAATGGATCACCATTGTCATCCCAAAGTACATAATCAATATAACCAGTTTCTGATTTATTGGTAGACTTCGGCATGTATTCGACCTTAAACTCTTTATCTTTTGCTCCAGTTAAATCCCAACCAGCTTCACGAAGTGAAACATCGATAAAGTATTTTCTAGTTTCGTGTTCATTTCTTGGGTGATGAATTTCGTCTTCCTTTGTTGCAACTTGTTTATTCGCAGAAATTTGGGCCTGTAATTCTTCAATTCGTTTTTGAAAAAGCTCATTTTCTTCAACAAGCTTTTCATTTCTTTCTAATGTGAATTTAAGTTCAACTTGGAATTTATTAAGATCCAAATTGAACTTCGTTTGTACTTCTTCTAATTGACGTTTCGATAGCGCTGTTTCTCCTTCCGTTGGAATTAAATTTCCATCAAACAACCCAGGTACATCTATATTTAATGTACTGTATGATTTTGCGAACCACTTTGAGAAATAGTATAGGTTAGAAATAACCATGTCAGAATCTATACCAGACACAGGTTTGTTATGAATTGCTAAGTTTCCAACTTTCCTAATTAAATCAATTTCATTGTATAATGTAGATGGTAATTGGTTTTTGAACTCATAATTCTTCATCAACGAATTTAACGATGAATCATAGGGTAACTCTAATTCCGCATCATTGGTGTACATCCAGTTTACAGCCAGCTCCAAAGCCATTCTTGCATACGTTAATGAGGTTCGAGGGTCGGTTATAACCAACTGCTCCGCCTTCACTGCTCTTTGGAACAATTCAGACCACCCTTGCTGTAAAAACTGAAAATTTGTACTCATATCCCCTCTATTCGTTAAACCATCCTCTTCTATTGTTTATGACTTCCATTAAACCGGCATCAATATCTCGTATTAATTTTTTTAAAATTATAGATGGTGTTCCATAACTCAATTTGTATTTAAGAGGAGTTAGAAACATGAAATCATATTCTCCTTCAAGCACAGCCATGTAATCTTCTGTTGTTTCCTTCTTGTCAAACCAAGTATATGCAGCTTCGTTTTCAAATGACCCGGAACCGTCAAAATTTCGTTCTTCAAATTTAATCCAATTTTTAAACGCAAACTTTTGCTGTCCACCCTCAATATAGTCAATAAAAACTCTACCCCAAGTTGCAGCCTTCGCTTCTGTAATTCCAATTTGTATTATTTCGATTGCCATATCTAAAATTCTATTCTTCAAATATCATTTTTAACTATGCAGAGCAACTGCATTAATGAGTTATTCATCAAATATTTTAACGTATTTATTTTTCATTTCAATAATTAGCTCGGACAATTTAGTTAAATCATTTTGACTAGTATCTATCTGTTGTAAATAACTTATCGGAACAATCGTTTCAATTTGATAGCCGATTGATACAGTAAGGTAATTTCTACCTGAATTAACAAAAAAGGTTTCCCAACCTAATTCTTTTCTCCAATCATAATCTTCTACCAAATATTCGTCAAGAAATTTCTCCAATTGATCCCATTCCTTGCGATCATATTTTCCAGTAAATTGATTGTGGGTGTTCCACGATAAAATTTGTTTTTCTGGTTTCACTGCGTTATCATCAATAACCAAGTTTGAAACATAGGCATTAAAATGACAAAACTTTATTTCAAATCCCCATTTCACCTCAAAAGGATTTCCCTGAAGTATTATTGTTGATGGTGGGGTCCAATTTTCTTTCCCTATTTTGTTTAACATCCGAGAACCTTGACTTTTTGTATTTCCTGGCCAAAACCCGAAATATACTGCTGCTTGATTATTCTTGTATGAACCAATATTGAAAACAATTTCCTGAGCCCAGCTTAAGTTTAATTTTAGACCCATACGATCACTATAATCCAAAGAGGGATGTTCTTCAGAAATACTTGACAAAGCCGTATTTAATCGTTGAATATAGGCCTGCTTTTTTGTTAGTGAATTTGCCAGGCTTGAGAATGGTGCAACTGGAAGCCAATTGTGATTATGCTCTCTAATGAAATGAATGAAGTCATTTAAGAATCTAATGTTGTTACCCGATGCTCGATTAAAATTTGAAACTTGGACAGCCAAAACCATCAATTTTTTCCAATTTAAATCGACCGGTATAACATCGTTGAATTTGATTTCTGTATCTTTAATTGACTTATGCACTTGCTGAGCCAATTGCCATGTACAACTTACATTATTTGGTTTCACCTCCGCGATTAGAGTTATGTCATTAGCAAAAATTACGAGATCAGTTATATAATCCTTGTCTTCGGTCCAGTTTTTTTGATTGAAGAATGATTCTGCTGACATTTCAAGTCCTGTGATGCTTAGCGCATAAAGCTTGTTAAAGGCCTCCAAGCTTTCTACGTTCTTCTGTATTTCAATAGATACTTTTGTTTCTCCTGCAATATCTGTAAACAACGACTCGTAGTCTTTTTCAGTGAGTATTGTTTTCAGAATCGAATTCAAAAACAAACTGTCCTCTTGGAGACAAATGGCTAATGCACGTGTAAGGTCATTCTCGAGTTGTTGTTCTCTGTTGACTTTGGAGTAAGTGTGGAATATATTGAGGTGGCGGTTCATTTTTTAATTATAATCTTTCTCCAGTTATGGAATTTTTAAATATTGGCGATACAGAGTCTTCAAAAACACTTTTACCGCAACTGTTGAATAATCCGGTTTTTATTGCTTGGTCGGCACTGGCTTTTAATCCTTTGAGGATTCTATCTAATTTAGTGTCCTCTTTTGGGATAATCCCTAAATCATTTAACACCCAATCTATAAGTTCTTCCGAAGAAAGTGCGCAATCTTCCAAAACGCCAAGACTCAAAAAATGCTCTCCCGAGAAATAAGCGTCATATTCAATATTCTCAATGCTCTGTTCCTGTAAAGAGTTACACTCATCTCTAAATTCATCATCACAATTACTAAAGAAGCGATCATATGTTTCTTCCATGACTTGAATGTCAAGTTCATTTTGCAATTCATCTTCATTAAAATTGTCGTCGAGGAAATCCTTTTCTAACTCTTCATCAATTTCATTCTCGGTAATACTTGCAAAACCATCAACATCAGGCGTTTCAGGAATCGAGCCTTTATGAAACATAAACTCAGATTCCAATAACGAATATCTTTTTTCAATTGCTGATACAATCATGAAAGCGGCACTAGCAGTTGAATGGAAAGAAAATGATATTGTTTCTCCTCCATTAGACCTTAAATTTAAGATGAAATCAATAATACTACTAGCATAGCCATTGTATCCACCTGGAGAATCCACAAGAATTATCAGGTTGCATTTACCATCCAATATTACATTGGTTAATTCCTCTCCTAAATCAAAATTCAATTTTTCAATTCCCTCATCATGGCAATTTTTAAAACATTCGAACTTTTGTTTTCTGTATCTAAGAACATCAATAATATTTCTAAGGTTTATAGTTTGACACTTCCTACCATCAGGATTAATGTGAAATAGAATTCTATTTAAATAGTTTTTGGTGTCTTCAAATACAGGATTTGGAATTGGTTCTGTAATAAGCAATAGCAGTGTTGTCATTATTTTTTGTTGGGTTATTAGTAAAATGTATCATCCCTTCACCTTATTTATAAATTCGGCAAGGTTATTCAGTTTTTCCATATCCATTTTTGAGAATCCTCTCCCTGATGATTCTCTTCTTGGTCTCAAAGGATCTTTATGGATTTCATCTAAAACTTTCATTAAATAATGTTTGATGTTTTCGTCACTATTACCATCAGTACTAACAGCTAATTCTTCAGTGAACGCTACAATTGATTTTGAAAGAACTGCTTTATAGGCGTAGTCTTCAGCAATTGTTTTTTGGTTAACGTATTGTTTTGCACAAAATGCTGCAGCTGCAACAGTTACAGTTACTCCAACAACTCGCGCTAAAATTGAGCTTATAGAATCAGGGTTCTTTATACCCCAACCACCTATTGCCC